>NZ_JAQGJT010000209.1 GCF_028290495.1 Tardiphaga sp. | reverse complement strand
GCCACGGGCTACCTGGGGCTGTCCGATCGCACTACGACTGGGTTCCCCGTCGCCGACTACGGATCCGGACCCACCCGTTGGTTCCGCACCGGCGACATCGTCACCCGCGGCGAACGCGGACTGCTATATCCGCGCGGTCGCGTCGACGAACAGGTAAAGGTTCTGGGCGTACGCGTTCATCCGGCCGAGGTCGAGGCGCAGCTGAACAGCCATCCGGCAGTCGCGGGCGCGGTGGTGATGGGCGAGCGGCGGCTCGGCCAGATGTCGCTGAGCGCGTACGTCGTTCTGACCGGTGCCGTCACTTCGGCGGAGTTGAAGAGCTTTCTACGCGAGCGACTACCGAGCCAGTTCGTGCCCGGCCGCGTGAAATTCGTTGCGGCGCTGGACCATACGTCCAGCGGCAAAGTCGACCGGGCGGCGACGCAGCGTGCCGCAGCCAAAGAAGAAAACAAAGGAGCAGACCAATGAACCCCGACCACATCATCGAGATCTTCCAGAGAGTCCTGGAGACGCCCAGTGTGGATGCGAATTCGGACTTCTTCGAACTGGGTGGTGACTCCTTGTTGGCCACCCGGGTGCTCAGCGCGATCGCGCGGGACTTCGGGACGGAGTTGGAGTACGACGAGTTCGTCGACGATCCCACGCCGGAGGGGCTGACCACGAAACTCGCTGCGGTCGCGCCATGACTGGGGAAGACATGAAGGTCGTCGTAATCGGAGCCGGCTTGGCCGGACTGACCGCCGCCGTCGAGTTGGCGACGGCGGGCGCCGACGTGACGGTGCTCGAGGCCAGGCAGCGCGTGGGCGGCCGGATGCACGGTATCCCGATGTCGTCGACCGTCGTCGCGGACGGAGGCGCAGCCTATCTCGGCGTGCGACACACCGAACTGCTTGCCATGCTCCGTGAAAACGGACTCGGGCTGGCGTCGACGGAGATGCTGGGGGACAGCACTTTCCTGTTGTCGGACGAGCGGACGACGACGGCAAGTCGTGTGCCGCCGCTGGATGCGGTCGCCCTCGGCGACCTGTTCGATCGTCTCGAAGGTCTGGTCGCCGAGGTGCGCGCGGATGCTCCGTGGGCGAGTCCCCGTGCGGAACACCTCGATGGGCTGACGGTGGCGCAGTGGGTAGCCGAGGAGATCGACCATCCCGCCGCAAGAGCTTTCTTCCCCATGTTCATCGGCGAGATGATGGCGGCCGATCCCGCGCTTATCTCCGTTCTGCACATGGCCTTCTATCTGCGCTCCGGGGGCGGGATCCGCTACCTCAACGCCTTCAAGGGTGGCGCTCAGGAGTGGCGGATCGATGGTGGCGCGCACCAGCTTTGCGAAGCACTCGCACGCCGGCTCGGCAACTGGATTCGATTGGCGCAGGAAGTCGGTACCGTCGACCAGGACGGCGACGGGGTCGTGGTGCACGCGGTGTCCACCGAGGACGGCACGAAGTGGGAGCACCGGGCCGACTACGTGGTGGTCGCGATTCCACCGCTTCTCGCGCAGCAGATCGAGTTCCGGCCTGGCCTGCCTGCGCCGCGTGCGACGCCGGCCACCGGCCGGGGGTGTGCCGTCAAGGTGCACCTGAGCTATCCGTCGCCGATCTGGCGTGACCACGGCCTCTCCGGTTGGTCTGTGAGCGCGGACGGACCGCTCCTCTCGACGGTCGACGATTCACCGCCCGATCTTTCCGCTGGCATCCTCACGGGCTTCGTCACGGGTGCGGCGGCAGCGTCGTTCAGTGCGCTGTCGCTACCGGCGAAGGCAGATGCGGTGCTGGCTCACGCGCGCAAGCTGTTTCCGCAGTTGCCGTCGCCGACGAGGTGTTCGGTTACCGACTGGCTGGCCGACGAATACAGCAGGGGGTGCTATGCCGCGCTGTTCGGGCCCGGCGACTGGATGCGGCTCGGGCCCACGTTGACCGAACCCCACGGTCGAGTGCATTGGGCAGGCACCGAGACCAGCCTCGAGTTCTTCGGCCTGATGGAGGGTGCCATCAGGTCGGGCCGACGGGCTGCCAACGAATTGATTCACGGCGCCGACGTGGTCGCCGACTCGCGAAAGGCAATGGCGCAATGACAATACTCGAAGATCTCGGTGATACCACTGTCTTCACCGCAGCCGTAGACCAGCCGTACACGTACCAACGAAGGGAGCTGATCGAACCAGACTGGCGTCGATACCCGGGATGGGCGACGGTCACGGCGTCCGATTGGCGGGATGCGCAATGGCAGCGGGCGCACTCGATCAAGAACATTGCGCAACTCCGTGCGGTGACGGGCTCGTTGCTCGACGATCGGTTCTTCGCCGACCTAGCTGCCGATCAGCAGGAGCGCGCCACGATGTCGATGCTGCTGCCACCGCAGATGCTGAACACGATGGCTCCCGAGTGCGTTCCAGAACGTCAGCAGTTCACCGACGCCTTCTATGCCGATCCGATCCGGCGGTACATGCTGCCGGTGTTGAGTGACCGCGAGCCGGAGTGGGGCTCGCACCCCTTCGCCGAACGGGATTCGTTGCACGAGAGCGATATGTGGGTCGTCGAGGGCTTGACCCACAGGTACCCGACCAAGGTGCTGGCCGAGCTGCTGTCGACTTGCCCGCAATACTGCGGGCACTGCACTCGGATGGACCTGGTCGGCAACTCGACGCCATCCGTCGCGAAGGCCAGACTTACACTTCGACCGGCGGACCGCCAGGAGCGGATGCTCGACTACCTGCGCGCGACGCCGACGGTGCGTGACGTCGTAGTGTCGGGTGGTGACGTCGCGAACGTCCCGTGGCCGAGGCTCGAGTCGTTCCTCATGCAGCTGCTCGAGATCGACACGATTCGCGACATTCGGCTGGCCAGCAAGGCGCTTGCCGCGCTTCCGCAACATTGGCTGCAACCCGAAGTCGTCGACGGGGTCGGCCGGGTCGCTCGGCTTG
>NZ_JAQGJT010000038.1 GCF_028290495.1 Tardiphaga sp. | reverse complement strand
CCGGTCACCACTTTATCAGTATCTCGGTTCCTGATGGTGGAGGCGGCGAAGCGGCGAGAAGCGCGCTTCGCGTTCGCCCTGACAGGCAAAGGACGTTCAGCAATGACAACAATCACAGCGGCGATGGTCAAGGACCTGCGCGAGTCGACCGGCGCGGGCATGATGGACTGCAAGGCCGCCCTCGGCGAGACGAGCGGCGACATGGAAGGCGCGGTCGACTGGCTGCGCAAGAAAGGTCTCGCGAAGGCCGCCAAGAAGGCCGGCCGCGTTGCCGCCGAGGGCCTGATCGGCGTGCTGCGCGCCGGTCACAAGGGCGTCGTGGTCGAGGTCAATTCCGAGACCGACTTCGTGGCGCGCAATGATCACTTCCAGGGTCTGGTCAGGATGATCGCCGATGTCGCGCTTCGCGTCGGCGGCGATGTCGAGAAGATTCTGGCCGCCAAGGCCGGTTCGATGACGATCGCCGAGGCGATCGCGTCCGAAATTGCGGTCTCGACGGTGAAGTCGCCGACCTTTGCAGCCTTGATCACCTCAATGTCGGCGCCGACGCGCAGTGCTACCTGCGCAACCATCTTGACCAAGCCCTGGAACTGCTCGTTGCGGGCAACGAAATCGGTCTCGGAATTGACTTCGACGACGACGCCCTTGGCGCCGGCGGTGATGAGGCCGATCAGGCCTTCCGCGGCGACGCGGTCAGCCTTCTTGGCGGCCTTGGAGAGGCCCTTCTTGCGCAGCCAGTCGATTGAAGCCTGCATGTCGCCGTCATTGGCGGCCAGTGCATTCTTGCAGTCCATCATGCCGACGCCGGTGGTCTCGCGGAGGTCCTTGACCATCGCTGCAGTAATCGTTGCCATCGTTGAACCCTTTGCCTGCCGGGGCGAGCGCAGCGCAGCCAATGCTGCACGCCACGCTTTGCCACAGGAACCATCATCGTGAGGAGGTCGAATTGAAAAGTGTGGCCGGATTACCGGCCACACTGCACACTATGGTCCGGCTTGATCGGACCGGGGCCGGAAAACCGGCCGCCGGGATCACACCTTCGCGTTACTCGGCTTCCGCCGTCATCGCCTTGGCCTGAGCCACCCAGCCATCGGCACGGGTCGGCAGGCCGACTTCTTCGCCGATCTTGTGCGCGTTGTCGTGATCGAGTTCGGCCAGCTGCCAGAAGTGGAAGATGCCGAGGTCGTTGAACTTCTTCTCGATCTCGCCGGACACGCCGGTGAGCTTCTTGAGGTCGTCGGCGGTGCCGCGCGGACCTGCGAGACCCTGGAAGCCAACTTCCGGAGCTGCAATCGCTTCCGGAACCGGAGCGGAGGAAGCGCCGATGTCGTAGCCGGAATCGCCCTGGGCGCGCGAGATGCCGTCGATGACAGCGCGGGCGATCAGGTCGCAATACAGCGTCAGCGCACGGCCAGCGTCGTCATTGCCCGGGACCACGTAGGTGATGCCCTTGGGGTCCGCGTTGGTGTCGACGATCGCCGCCACCGGGATGCCCAGACGCTGGGCCTCCTGGATCGCGATGTCTTCCTTGTTGGTGTCGATCACGAAGATCAGGTCGGGGAGGCCGCCCATGTCCTTGATGCCGCCGAGCGAACGGTCGAGCTTGTCGCGCTCGCGCTGCAGCGTCAGGCGCTCCTTCTTGGTGTAGGCGCTGGCATCGCCCGAATTGAGCACTTCATCGAGGTGACGCAGGCGCTTGATCGAACCGGAAATGGTCTTCCAGTTGGTCAGCGTGCCGCCGAGCCAGCGCGAGTTGACGAAGTACATCGCCGAACGCTTCGCGGCTTCCGCGACGACGTCCTGCGCCTGGCGCTTGGTGCCGACGAACAGGATGCGGCCGCCCTTGGCGACGGTGTCGCTGACAGCCTGCAGCGCGCGATGAAGCAGCGGCACGGTCTGGGCGAGATCGATGATGTGGATGTTGTTGCGCGCGCCGAAGATGTAGTCAGCCATCTTCGGGTTCCAGCGGTGCGACTGGTGGCCAAAGTGGACGCCGGCTTCGAGGAGCTGACGCATAGAAAATTCAGGGATCGCCATAGTTCTAATTCTCCGGTTGTTTCCTCCGGAAGCGTGTGAGCAATCAAGCGTTTGTGCAGGGAATCTGCAGTGGGGCCGGAATGCCACCGGACGGCGGTTAAGCCATGCTTCCGTGTGAGATGGCGCGGTATATAGCCGGATTCCCGGGATAAGCAAGGCAAACCGGCCACTTCCGACCGGCAACGCCGAATTAATCGGCCTGCCCGGCCCTCACAGCATCTCGACCTGCACCACCCCGGTCACCGCCTTGATGGCGCCGGCGATCTGCGGCGAGATGCGGAACCGGCCGGGGAGCTTCATCTCCACCTCGGTTTCCAGGTTCAGCATCATCACCACGGAGACATCGCCTTCGCCTACCCCGCCGCTCGGCGCCGTGGGCTTGGGCGGCGGCGCGCCGCGGCCGGTATTCGCAGTGGGCGCATCCGGGCCCTGCAGGCGCTTGACGATCGAATCGAGCGGCTTGGTGTCGCGCAGGAAGATCCGCAGCCCCTTCTGGGTCTTGGCGGCGGCGGCATCGAGCGGCTCAGCATGCAGCACACGGGCGCGGACGTCCTCGCCCTGCAGTTCGGCACCGAGCTGCAGCAGCACGGCGGCACCCGGCTCCAGTACCTCGCGGTACTGCGCCAGCCCCTCCGAGAACAGCACCGCCTCGAAATGGCCCGTGGGGTCGGACAGGCCCATGATGCCCATCTTGTTGCCGGTCTTGGTGCGCCGCTCCATCCGCGTCACCACGGTGGCGGCGACGCGGCCGGCGGTGGCGCCCGACTTCACGGCGCGGCAGAACTCGGCCCAGCTCTGCACCCGCAGCCGCTTCAGCACCACGGCATAGTCGTCGAGCGGATGGCCGGACAGGAAGAAGCCGATCGCGTCATATTCTCGGCGCAGCTTCTCGGCCGGCAGCCAGTTGTCGATCTGCGGCAGCATGATGGTCGGCGCATCCGCCGCCCCACCGAACATGTCGTTCTGGCCGACCGTCGAAGCTTCGTGGGCGCGCTGGCAGGCCGCGAGGATCGCCTCGGCCCCGCCGAACACCCGGGCGCGGTTGGAATCCAGCGTATCGAAGGCACCGGCCGCGGAGAGGCACTCGATGACGCGCTTGTTGATGGCGCGCGGATTGGCGCGAGACGCAAAGTCCGCCAGCGAGGTGAACAGCCCGTTCTGGCGCTCCGCGACGAGCAGATCGACCGCGGCGGAGCCGACGCCCTTGAGGCCTGCCAGCGCATAGAAGATGGTGTTCTCGGCGACCTCGAAGGTGGCAGCGGAACGGTTGATGTTCGGCGCCTCGACCTTGATGCCCTGCCGCTGCGCCTCGGCGCGGAATTCCGACAGTTTGTCGGTGTTGCTCATTTCCAGCGTCATAGACGCCGCGATGAACTCGACGGGGTAATGCGCCTTCATATAGGCGGTGTGATACGACACCAGCGCGTAAGCCGCTGCGTGGCTCTTGTTGAATCCGTAGTCGGCGAACTTGGCGAGCAAGTCGAAGATGGTGTCAGCCTGTTCCTTGCCGACGCCGTTCTTAACCGAGCCCGCGACGAAGATCGCGCGCTGCTTTTCCATTTCGGCGCGGATCTTCTTACCCATCGCCCGGCGCAACAGATCTGCGTCGCCGAGCGAGTAGCCGGCCATCACCTGGGCGATCTGCATCACCTGCTCCTGGTAGATGATGACGCCGTAGGTTTCCTTGAGGATCGGCTCCAGCATCGGATGCAGGTATTCCGATTCCTCGTCGCCATGTTTTCGTGCGCAGTAGGTCGGGATGTTGGCCATCGGGCCCGGTCGATACAAAGCCACCAGCGCGATGATGTCCTCGAACCTGTCCGGGCGCATGTCGACCAGCGCGCGCCGCATGCCCTGGCTTTCCAGCTGGAACACGCCGACCACGTCGCCCCGCGCCAGCATCTCGTAACTCTTGGCGTCATCGAGCGGCAGCGTGGTGAGATCGACATGGATGTTGCGCTGCTTCAGCAGCTTCACGGCAACGTCGAGCACGGTTAGCGTCTTCAGGCCGAGGAAGTCGAACTTCACCAGGCCCGCGGGCTCGACCCATTTCATGTTGAACTGGGTGACCGGCATGTCGGATTTCGGATCGCGATACATCGGCACCAGCTGCGACAGCGGGCGGTCGCCGATCACGATGCCGGCGGCGTGCGTCGAGGCGTGGCGCGTCAGGCCTTCCAGCCGCAGCGCGATGTTGAAAGCGCGCGCCACCACCGGGTCCTCGTCGCGAAACTCCTTCAGCTTCGGCTCCGACTCGATCGCCTCCGCCAGCGTCACCGGCGCCGCCGGATTCTGCGGCACCAGCTTGGTGAGCTTGTCGACCTGGCCATAGGGCATTTGCAGCACGCGGCCGACGTCGCGCAGCACGCCGCGCGCCTGCAACGTACCGAAGGTGATGATCTGCGCGACCTGATCGCGGCCGTAGCGCTGCTGCACGTAGGTGATGACCTCGCCGCGGCGCTCCTGACAGAAATCGATGTCGAAGTCGGGCATCGAGACGCGTTCCGGATTGAGGAAGCGCTCAAACAGCAGGCCGAACCGGATCGGATCGAGATCGGTGATAGTCAACACGTAGGCGACCAGCGAGCCCGCGCCCGAGCCTCGGCCCGGCCCGACCGGAATGCCCTGTTGCTTGGCCCATTTGATGAAGTCGGCCACGATCAGGAAGTAGCCGGCGTAGTTCATCCGGTTGATGACGTTGAGCTCGAAGTCGAGCCGTGCGCGGTAGTCTTCCTCGGTCATGCCCAGCGACACGCCGTGCACCTTGAGGCGCTGCGTCAGCCCCTCTTGTGCCTGGCGCTTCAGCTCTTCGGCTTCCTCGCTCTCGGCGTCAGCGGCATTGGACGAGGCGCCGACGGTGAAGCGCGGCAGAATCGGTTTGCGGGTGCGTGGCCGGAACGAGCAGCGCTCGGCGATCTCCACGGTGGAGGCCAATGCTTCCGGCAGGTCAGCGAACAGCACCGCCATCTCCGAGCGGGTCTTGAAGCGGTGCTCCGGCGTCAGCTGTTCGCGCTCGGTGTCGGCGATCATCTTGCCACCGGCGATGCACAGCAGCGCGTCATGGGCCTCGTGATCGTCAGCCGCGGCGAAATACGGTTCGTTGGTGGCGACCAGCGGAAAGCCCTTGGCGTAGGCCAGATCGATCAGACCAGCCTCGGCGCGGCGCTCCTTCTCCACGCCGTGGCGCTGCAGCTCGATGTAGAGCCGGTCACCAAACAGATGGCCAAGACGGTCGCAGCGGGTGGCGGCCAGCGCCGCCTGATCGGCATTGATCGCCAGCGCGATCGGGCCCTCGGGTCCGCCGGTCAGCGCGATGAGATCCTCGGCCTCCTCGAGCAGCCAATCGAACTTGATATGCGGCGTCTGATGGATCGGGGTTTCCAGGAAAGCGCGCGAATTCAGCTTCATCAGGCTGCGATAGCCGCGCTCGCGCGCCGCCAGGAACACCATCCGCGCCGGCACCGCATTGAGCGAGTTGCGGGCGCTGGGATCCTGGTCACCGAAGTCGACCGCGATCTCGCAGCCGACGATCGGCTGGATGCCGTAGCCGGCGAGCTTGTCGGAAAATTCCAGCGCGCCAAACATGTTGTCGGTGTCGGTCAGCGCCAGCGCCGGCTGGTGGTCGGCCTTGGCCAGTTCCGCCAGCTTCTGGACCTTGATCGAGCCCTTCAGCAGCGAATAGGCCGAATGGGTATGCAGGTGGATAAAACCGGCATTGGACACGGCTGCGGGTCTTGAACTCATGGCGTCAGGCAATCATCGACTTGAGGAATTGCGGCGACCCAAGGATCGACTCGCCACCCCATGGTGATGCCTGGGCCGGGGGCTGTCCACGCGAAACGCACGTGATCCGGAAAGCGTCCCCGATATCCCGTCGCCGGCGCTCCCGCCGGCGAAACGGGCCAGGCTCAGAGCTGGGGGATCAACTGCGCCCACACCGCGATCATACCCACGAACAGAACGATCGACGCCAAAGCGGCAGCCTCTTCAACGAAAGTCTTCAACATGTCAGCCTCCGTGATCTCTAGAACGTACAGAGAACATAGTTCTTCTTTTGTTCTGTAGTCAAGTTTGGCGCGACCGGCGTCCGGCAAATTCCCCGCTAACTATCGATGTTGGTTAATGCCCCCGGCCAAGGCGGCCGTTGCGATGATCAGTGCTCACTGGGATTGCGCAGCCTCGCGCTGACACACAGGCAAATCCCGACATAGGCGACGGACACAAAAACAGGGCAATTTGAATCCACAGCGCCGTCAACACGCCGATTCTCCGTTTCCCATCCGGCGCAACAGCGCCAGAAACCAGAGGTGCGAGCGGCATTTTCAGACCTGCCGGGTCATTAAAGTTGTTCGTGTCTATGCTGAACAGATTGCTTCCAGAAACGCTCAAATTTTACGGATCGATCCTTACGCACCGCTAGCCATGCCAGGAAAGATCACGGCTCGGCCTCAGCCTGCCTGACGGCCCCTGTTTTCGGACGTCCCGGGTCGAATCTGCCTGCCCCGAACGAGTTGACGAACGCCCGCCGCGGCGGTTTGGTGCGGCTCCGAACCCACACGCGCCGGCGACCGAGTCGGCAGGAGACAATCGATGCGCAAAGCCCTGTTCGCCCTGATGGCTATCGGCACCCTGACGGCCATCGACATTGTCCCGGCCGAAGCCCGCGACTACCCGATCTGCATGCGCACACGGTTCGATCAGGACGATTGCAGGTTCACGACCTATGCGCAGTGCATGGCCTCGGCATCGGGCCTCGGTCAGAGCTGCTTCCAGAACCCGGCGATGGCCTATCGCCAGCAGCGCTACATCGACGAGCCGGCGCCGCGCCGCCGTCAGCGCAACCGCGACCGTTACGACGATTGAGATGTGATGCGCGTTGAACCGGCCCGGATCGGGCCGGTTACGCCAGTTCGATGACCTTGCCGTTTTCCAGCGACACGCGGCGGTCCATGCGGCCGGCCAGCTCCATGTTGTGGGTCGCGATCAGCATCGCCACCCTTGTCGCCTTGACCAGCTGCATCAGTGCCTTGAAGACGTGATCCGCGGTATGCGGATCGAGGTTGCCGGTCGGCTCGTCGGCAAACAGCACGCGTGGCGCGTTGGCGACGGCGCGCGCAATGGCGACGCGCTGCTGCTCGCCGCCAGACAGTTCAGAGGGCCGGTGCGTGATGCGCTCGCCGAGGCCGAGATAGGCCAGGATCTCCTTCGCACGCACGATCGTTTCGGAGCGCTTCAGGCCCCGGATCAACTGCGGCATCATCACGTTTTCCAGCGCCGTGAATTCCGGCAGCAGGCGGTGCGACTGGTAGACGAAGCCGATATCGGTGCGGCGGATCTGGGTGCGTTCGGCGTCCGACAGGCCGGACGTCGCGGTGCCGCCGACATAGACCTCGCCCTCGTCGGGACTTTCCAGCAGGCCGGCGATGTGCAGCAGCGTCGATTTGCCGGAGCCGGAGGGCGCCACCAGCGCGACCGACTGGCCGGCCCACAGCGCCAGCTTGGCGCCGTCGAGGATGCTCAGCACCGTTGCGCCCTGGGTGTATTGCCGCTTGATGTCGTGCAGGTAAACGACCGGGACTTCTTCGCCGGGCTGCGCCATATCAGTCATCTCTACTCGTACCTTAGCGCTTCCACGGGATCGAGGCGCGCTGCGCGCCACGACGGATACAGGGTGGCGAGGAACGACAGCGTCAACGCCATGATCACCACTGCGCTGGTCTCGCCGATATCGACGTCGGCGGGCAGCTTGGAGAGGAAATACAGCTCCGGCGAAAACAGCTCGGTCGAGGTCATCCACGAGATGAACTGCCGGATCGACTCGATGTTGAGGCAGACGACGAGTCCGACCACGAAGCCGGTCAGCGTGCCCACCACACCAATCGCCGCCCCGGTGATCAGGAATATCCGCATGATCGAGCCCTGCGAGGCGCCCATGGTGCGCAGGATGGCGATGTCGCTGCCCTTGTCCTTCACCAGCATGATCAGACCGGACACGATGTTCAGCGCCGCCACCAGCACGATCAAGGTCAGGATCAGGAACATCACGTTGCGCTCGACCTGCAGCGCGTTGAAGAAGGTCGCGTTGCGCTGCCGCCAGTCGACCAGGAACACCGGGCGTCCCGCGGCCTCGGTGACCAGCTTGCGGTAGGCTTCGATCTTGTCGGGATTGTCGGTGTAGACCTCGATCGAGGTGACGTCGGAGGCGCGATTGAAATAGGCCTGTGCTTCGGCCAGCGGCATGAACACGAAGGTGCCGTCATATTCCGACATGCCGATCTCGAACACCGCGGCGATGCGGTAGGGCTTGATCCGCGGCGTGGTGCCCATCGGCGTCACGGCGCCGCGCGGCGCGACCAGCGTAATATTGTCGCCGGCATGGACGGAGAGCTGGTCGGCGAGCCTGCGGCCGATCGCGACGCCCTGCCCCTCGTCGAAGTTCTCCAGCGTGCCTTGCTTGATGTTCTTAGCGATCGAGGTGAGGTTGTTCAGGTCCGCCGAGCGGATGCCGCGCACGAACACGCCTGAGGCATTGAACGGCGACGACGCCAGCGCCTGGCCATCCACCACGGGCGCTGCCAGCCGGATGCCTTTGACGCCGTTGATACGGTCGGCGACGTCCTTCCAGTCGGTCAGCGGGCTTTCCAGCGGCTGCACCAGCAGATGGCCGTTCAGTCCGAGTATCTTGTCGAGCAGCTCTTTGCGGAAGCCGTTCATCACGGCCATCACGATGATCAGCGTGGCCACGCCCAGCATGATGCCGAGGAACGAGAAGCCGGCGATCACCGAGATGAAGCCCTCCTTGCGGCGCGCGCGCAAGTAACGGCCGGACAACAGCCATTCGAAGGCCGCAAACGGTGGGGTTCGAACTGGCTCGCTCATGACTTCATCCGTCCTGCGAATCGCATGGGATTCGGGCTTATTCTAGCCGCATCGTCGGCACCGCGCCGACCACGCGGTGGATAAGTTGTCAGGACGTCAGCTTTGCGACGGCCTCGGCCGCGCTGAGGTTCTCGCGCGAACCGTCGCTGCGCCGCTTCATCTCAACCTTGCCCTCGGCCAGCCCCTTCGGACCGACCAGAATCTGCCAGGGCACGCCGATCAGGTCGGCGGCGGCGAACTTGGCGCCCGCGCGCTGGTCGGTGTCGTCGTAAAGCACCTCTACGCCCTTCGCGTTAAGCTCGCTGTACAGCGCCTCGCAGGCGGCGTCGGTGTCGGGCGCGCCCTGCTTCAGGTTGAGGATGACCACCTTGAACGGCGCCACCGCCTCCGGCCACTTGATGCCGTTCTCGTCGTGGCAGGCCTCGATGATCGCGCCGACCAGCCGCGACACGCCGACGCCGTAGGAGCCGCCATGGATCGGCTGAACCGTCCCCTCCGGGCCGGTCACCAGCGCCTGCATCGACTCCGAGTACTTGGTGCCGAAGTAGAAGATCTGCCCGACCTCGATGCCGCGGGTATGGACCTGCTTCTCGGCCGGCACTTCGCGCGCATAGCGCTCGGCGTCATGAACGTCCTCGGTGGCGGCGTACACCGTGGTCCACTGCGTGATGATGTCGGTGAGATCGGCGTCATAGTCGATGTCATCGCCGGGCACCGGCAGGTCAAGCACGTCCTTGTTGCAGTACACGGCGGACTCGCCGGTCTCCGCCAGCAGAATGAACTCGTGGCTGTGATCGCCACCGATCGGGCCGGTCTCGGCGCGCATCGGGATCGCCTTGATGCCCATCCGCGCAAAGGTCCGCAGGTAAGCGACGAACATCCGGTTGTAAGTGCGCAGCGCCGCGGCTTCGTCGACGTCGAACGAGTAGCCGTCTTTCATCAGGAATTCGCGGCCGCGCATCACGCCGAAGCGCGGGCGCTGCTCGTCGCGGAATTTCCACTGGATGTGATACAGGTTCAGCGGCAGGCTCTTGTAGGACTTCACATAGGCGCGGAAGATCCCGGTGATCATTTCCTCGTTGGTCGGTCCATACAAAAGTTCGCGCTTGTGGCGGTCGGTGATGCGCAGCATCTCCGGACCGTAAGCCTCATAACGCCCGCTTTCGCGCCACAGGTCGGCGAGTTGCAGCGTCGGCATCAACAGTTCGATGGAGCCGGCACGGTCCTGCTCTTCCTGCACGATCTTCTCGATCTTGCGCAGCACCCGCAGGCCCAGCGGCAACCAGGCATAAATTCCGGCGGCCTCCTGGCGGATCATGCCCGCGCGCAGCATCAGCCGGTGCGACGCGATCTCCGCGTCCTTCGGCGTTTCCTTGAGAATGGGCAGAAAATAGCGCGACAATCGCATGAGAGGCTCAAGAATCGGAGGGACAAGGAGTTTGGCGAGTGAAACCGGATCGGCCGCCAAAACACAAGGGCGGCAGCCCAGCCTTCCCAACCCGGGGCTTCCGCTTTGAGCCGACAAAGCGGGCTTAATTCAGTTCATGCCGGAAATTACGATGCAGGGCCCAATGATATCGCCGGCCTGTTGAACGCTATGCCGTGAGGCCGCGAAATGGCGAGGAGCGCATCATTTTCATGAATGCCTCAATTTTGGACAGACATGCTGAAATTGGTGACAAGCAAAAAAAGATCGGCTACGACTCAAAGCTCAGGCGGTCTGCAAGGACAAAGTCTGGTGGTCCAAGTCTCGGGAGGAGCCCTGGCGCGCTCAAGCAGCGTCAACCCGGTAATCAAGGATAAAATCCAACAATTCGGGTAAATAGGGTCGACACGATTTTCCGAGCAGGGCTGCGGCCCTGCTCTTTTTTTTCGAGATTTTCCGCAGGCTTTGAGAAGACCGCAGCGGCGCGATATTAATCAGCGCCGCTGATGGCCTATTTGGCCTTGGCGTCATACGTGCCGCCCGCCAGCCATGAACACACCGCGCCCTGCACTGCGCCGACGATCCCGAACATGAGCAGTTGCGGCAGCGTAATCGGCATGGCGGTCCACACCGCCATCATCGCAACGCTCCCGCCGTAGCCGACCGCTGCGGTGGCAAGAACCTTCGGCCACAGGCTGATCTTGTCTTCGAGCCAGCGGTCCTCAAACCCCATCGCCAATGAGGGTAACACCGCAAAAATGAAGGCAAAGGGCAGCCCGAGCAGAAAGCCCTGAGCGCCTCCGACGTCCTTTCCGGCGAACACCTGGAGCAACAGGAACACCAAAAAACCGACTACGGGCCCGAGCAGCAGGAAGATCAGAATTCGTTTCACGCATATCCTCCCTCGACGTCCGCTCTACCGGCGATTCGCTAGCAGCTTTTAGATGGGAACGCCCATCAACTTTGAAAGCCGCTCGATGTTGAAATAGTCCATCCGGTAGCCATACATGCCGATGGCGAACACGACGGCGGAGATCACCGTGGTCCAGATCAGTTTACCGCGCATCCGGGCGAGCACCGGCGCGCCGGGATCGGTGCCGTCGACGACGCCGCCGTCTTCATGCTGGCTGCGCACGCCGAACGGCAGCGTAAAGAACAGCACGATCCACCAGATGACGAAGTAGATCGCAAGCGCGGTTGAGATTGCATAGGCCATGCGTCAGGACTGTTCGATTTCGACGAGCGCGCCGGAGAAGTCCTTCGGGTGCAGGAACAGCACCGGCTTGCCGTGGGCGCCGATCTTCGGCGTGCCGTCGCCGAGCACCCGCGCGCCTTCGCTGACCAGGCTGTCGCGCGCAGCGAGGATGTCCGGCACCTCGTAGCAGAGGTGATGGATGCCGCCGTCGGGATTGCGCTCGACGAATTTGGCGATCGGCGAAGCGTCACCCAGCGGCTGGATGAACTCGATCTTGGTATTCGGCAGCGTGGCGAACACCGTGATCACGCCATGCTCGGGCAGCGGCACTGCGGCGGAGATCTCGGCGCCGAACGCGGTGCCGTAGATCTTCGCCGCCTTCTCCGCATCGGCAACCGCAATCGCGACGTGATTGAGCCGGCCCAGCATGTCGTCCTCCCTGTCTTTTGTCGTTACGTCGTAGCCTTACTTCTCGACCTGCATGATGTGGACGTAGCACATCGTCTTCTTGCCCCACTGCTCCTGCAGCGCCGCACGCACCGCGCGCCGCACCGATTCCGCGATCGCATCGGGGTCGCGCTTGCGCGCCTTCGGCAGGTTCTCGACGATGTTGACGACGATGTCGAACACGATGTCGTCCATCATCTCGCCCTTGGCATTCTTCTCGGGGATACCGATCAGATCGACCGCGGGCTCGTCGGCGAGGTCGCCCTTGGCGGTGACGGCGAGGCCGACGAAGGCGCAGCCGGCCATCGCCAGGCGACGACGCTCCGACACCGCGCGCGACTTGGAATCTTCCAGAAGCAGCCCGTCTTTGTAGATCTTGCCGGACGGAATTTCCTCGATCACCGCGGCATCGCCCGGCGACAGCCGGACCAAATCGCCGTTCTTGACGATCATGGTGCGCGGCACGCCGCATTCGCGCGCCAGCTTGGCGTGCTCGTGCAGGTGCAGCGCCTCGCCATGCACCGGGATCAGCAGCTGCGGCCGCACCCAGGAGATCATGTCGCGCAACTCGTCGCGGCGCGGATGGCCGGAAACGTGAACCAGATGGGTACGGTCCGTGACGACTTCGACGCCCTGGGTGATCAGGCCGTTGATGATGGTGCCGACAGCCTTCTCGTTGCCGGGAATGGTGCGCGACGAGAAGATCACGGTGTCGCCGCGATTCAGCGTGACCATCGGATGATCGTCATTGGCGATGCGCGACAACGCCGCGCGCGGCTCGCCCTGGCTGCCGGTGCACAAAGCGATGACGCGATCCGGCGGAAAATGGCCATACATGTCGGCGCCGCGGAAGGCGCGGATGCCTTCGAGGTAGCCGGTCTCGCGCGCGATCTGCACAACACGCTCCATCGCCCGGCCGACCACGACGACCTCGCGGCCCGACGCTTCGGCAGCTTCGGCCACGGCGCGTAGACGCGCCACGTTGGAGGCGAAGGTAGTGACGGCGACGCGGCCCTTGGCGGCCTTCACCAGTTCGGTGATGGTCTTGGCGACTTCCATTTCGGAAGGCGAGCGCCCTTCCCGCACAGCGTTGGTGGAATCGCCCACCAGCGCCAGCACGCCGGCATCGCCGAGTTCACGCAGGCGGCGCTCGTCGGTCGGCTTGCCGATAATCGGGGTCGGATCGATCTTCCAGTCGCCAGTATGCAGCACGGTGCCCTGGGCGGTGTGGATCGCCAGCGCGTGCGATTCCGGAATCGAATGCGCGACGGGGATGAACTCGACCTTGAACGGGCCGAGCTCGATGGTGCCGCCCGACGGCACCACGGTGACGGGAATTTTCGGCGGGTTGCGCTCGCTGGCGCACTTAGCCTGAAACAGCGAGGCGCTGAACTGCGTTGCATAGATCGGGCACTTCAGCTTCGGCCACAGATCGATGATGGCGCCGAAGTGATCCTCATGCGCATGCGTCAGAACCAGGCCGACGATGTTCTTGCGCTCCTTTTCCAGGAAGCGCACGTCGGGCATCACCAGGTCGATACCCGGCAGATGTTCCTCGTCGCCGAAATAGACGCCGAGATCGACCGCCAGCCAGGCTTGCTTGCCACGCTGGCCCATGCCGTAAATCGACAGGTTCATGCCGATCTGGCCGACGCCGCCGAGCGGCGCGAATGTGAGCTGGTCTGTCTTGGTGGTCATTGTGTTGCTCCTGCCGACCCGGTCGACCCGAAATGAACGTCTCCGGCAGAAATCGGGATGCGTTTGCCGTCCGATGTACTGACGATCAGACAGCCGCTTTCGTCGATGGTGTCGAAAATGCCTGAAATGATAGATGAACCTGATTGAATCGAGACCGGCTCGCCAAGCCCTGCGGCGCGCGCCAGCCAAGATGTACGTATTTCACGAAAGCCGCGGCCGTTGTCCCAGATGCCGCGATATTCCGCCCATGAGTCCGACAGCGCGTTGAACAGGTCCTCGGCGCCGACCTGAACGCCAAGCGCGTTCAGCGAGGTCGCCGGATACGGCGTGCCCTCAGGGAATGCAACCACATTGGTGCCGATGCCGACCACGACCGCAAGCCGGTCATCGGCTACTGCCTCGGCCTCCAGCAAAATGCCGGCGAGCTTGGAACGCCCTGCCAGCACGTCGTTGGGCCATTTCAGCGCGAACTTCATATCTTCCGATCCAGGCGATCTCAGCAACGCCTCCATGCTGACCCGCCGAAGTGCTGCTTCCAGTGCCAGTCCCGCTGCAAAGCCGAGGGTGGCTGCGATGGCGGGCGGCACGTCAATGACTTCAAGAACTGAACAAGCGAGGTTTCCGCGCGGCGCTATCCACGGCCGATGCCGTCGTCCGCGCCCCGCGGTCTGCTGCGATGTGACAAACCACATTGGACCGCGCTCGCCGGTGCGGGCGCGGTCCAAGGCTTCTACATTGGTTGAACCGGTGCTGTCGAATGCCTGGAGTCCGGTCCCCGCGGCCAAGGCTCGGGGGCCGAGCGAAAATACCATCTAGAACAATGACTTCGCCGCAAACGAAGCGGCGCGAACCAAGGGGCTCGGATAGACGAAGAACAGCACGTTGAAAATACCGGCGACAGCCAGAACGGTGCGCAGTTCGACGCGCATCGGATCGAGCGATCCCTTTGGTTCGTCGAAATACATCAGCTTGACGATGGTCAGGTAGTAATAGGCACCCACCACACTCGCCAAGACGCCGACCACAGCGAGCACGAACAACCCGGCTTTGATCGCCGCGATGAAGACGTAGAACTTGGCGAAGAAGCCGGCCAGCGGCGGAATGCCGGCCAGCGAGAACAGGAACATCGCAAAGAAGAACGCCAGCAGCGGATTGGTCCGCGACAGGCCTGCGAAGTCGCTGATCTTCTCCAGCGGCTGGCCATTGCGCTTCATGGTGAGGATGATCGCGAAGCTGCCGAGCGTCATCGCGACATAGATCGCGAGATAGACCAGGACGCCCTGCGCCCCCTCCGCGGTGCCGGCGGCGAGGCCGACCAGCGCAAAGCCCATATGGCCGATCGAGGAGTACGCCATCAGGCGCTTGATGTTGGTCTGGCCGATCGCGGCGAACGAACCTAGCACCATCGAGGCGATCGAGACGAACACCACCACCTGCTGCCACTGCAGCAGGATGCCGGGGAACGCCGTCAGCGCAACGCGGGTGAACACGGCCATCGCTGCGACCTTCGGGGCCGATGCAAAGAACGCGGTGACCGGGGTCGGCGCGCCCTCATAGACGTCCGGCGTCCACATGTGGAACGGCACGGCGGACACCTTGAAGCACAGGCCGGCGAGCAGGAAAACGAGACCGAACACCAGACCGACGCTGCCGGTGGTGGCAGCCGCCGCGATGCCGCTGAAGGTCACGGTTCCGGTGAAGCCGTAGACCAGCGAGGCGCCATACAACAGCATGCCGGACGACAGCGCGCCAAGCACGAAATACTTCAGACCGGCTTCGGTGGACTTGGCGTTATCGCGGTTGGACGCGGCGACGACGTAGAGCGCGAGGCTCATCAGTTCGAGACCGAGATACAGCATGATCAGATCGCCGGCCGAGATCAGCACCAGCATGCCGAGCGTCGAGAGCAGCACCAGGATCGCATATTCGAAAATGCGACGGGTCTGGTGCTCGAGGAATTCACGCGACAGGACCAGCGTCACGCCGGATCCGATCAACGCCAGCACCTTCATGAAGCGGGCAAAGTCATCGACGATGAAGCTGCCGCCAAAGGTGACGAGCTTGCCCGCGGGCAGCATCAGTTCAAGGATGCCCACCACGATCAGCACGCATACGGCCAATACCGTCACCGGGCCCGTGGTCTTCGGTCCGCCATAGGCGCCGAGCATCAGCAGCGCCATGGCCCCCACGGCCAGCACAATCTCCGGCAATACGGGGAGCAGTGAATATCCGGCGGTCTCAAAAGTCATTGCGCGTTGTCCTGACCTGCTGCGTTCATGGCAGCAGCGCGGCTGCCTTCACGGCAGATGTTGCAGCGGCGTAGTTGTTGACGAGGAGTTGCACCGAGGCGGCCGACATGTCGAGCACCGGCTTCGGATAGACCCCGAACCAAATGGTGAGAATGACCAGCGGCACCAGCAGCAGCCCTTCGCGGAAAGTGATGTCCTTGATGCCCGCCAGAGCCGGCTTGGTCAGCGCGCCGAACACCACCTTGCGGTAGAGCCACAGCGCATAGCCAGCCGACAGGATGACGCCGAGCGAGGCGATGGTGGCGGTCGGAATGTTAGTCTTGAAGGTACCTATCAGCGTCAGGAATTCACCGACGAAGCCGGAGGTGCCGGGCAGACCGACATTGGCCATGGTAAACACCATGAACAGCATCGCATAGAGCGGCATCCGGTTGACCAGGCCGCCATAGGCCGCGATCTCGCGGGTGTGCAGCCGGTCGTAGACGACGCCGACGCAGAGGAAAAGCGCGCCCGACACGATGCCGTGCGAGACCATCTGGAACTCAGCACCGGCGATACCCTGGGTATTGCCGGCGAAAATCCCCATCGTCACGAAGCCCATGTGGGCGACCGACGAATAGGCAATCAGCTTCTTGATGTCTTCCTGCATCAACGCCACCAGCGAGGTGTAGACGATGGCGATGACCGACAGCGTCATCACCAGCGGCGTGAAGTAGACGGAAGCTTCCGGGAACATCGGCAGCGAGAAGCGCAGGAAGCCGTAGCCGCCCATCTTCAGCATGATCGCGGCCAGCACGACGGAGCCTGCGGTCGGCGCCTCGACGTGCGCATCGGGCAACCAGGTGTGCACTGGCCACATCGGCATCTTCACCGCGAACGAGGCGAAGAACGCCAGCCAGGCCCAGGTCTGCAAGGATCGCGGCACCGCCGTCTGCATCAGGGTCGGAATGTCGGTGGTGCCGGCGTTCCAGTACAACGCCATGATCGCAAGCAGCATCAGCACCGAGCCGAGCAGCGTGTAGAGGAAGAACTTGAAGCTCGCATAGACCCGGCGCGGCCCGCCCCAGACGCCGATGATGAGGAACATCGGAATAAGGCCGCCCTCGAAGAACAGGTAGAACAGCACGAGATCGAGCGCCACGAAGACGCCGATCATCAGCGTCTCCAGCACCAGGAACAAGATCATGTACGACTTGACGCGAGTCTGGATCGACCCCCACGAGGCGAGGATGCAGATCGGCATCAGCAGCGCCGTCAGCACCACGAACAGCAGCGAGATGCCGTCGACGCCCATTTTGTAGCCGATGCCGCCGCCCAGCCAATCGGCGGTTTCGACGAATTGGAACGCAGCCGTTCCGGTGTTGAAATTCGCCCATAGCAACAGCGACAGGACGAAATCGGCGAGCGTCACGGCAAGCGCGATCACGCGCGAAGCCCGGTCGCTCATCCGCAAGGTCAGGATCGCCAGCGCGCCCA
>NZ_JAQGJT010000019.1 GCF_028290495.1 Tardiphaga sp. | reverse complement strand
GGCGACGATTCCGGGTCTCGAGCGGGTTCGAATGGTGCGGCCGGGCTATGCCATTGAGTACGATCACGTCGACCCACGCGAACTCGATCCAACCTTGCAGACCAAGCGCTTGCCCGGACTGTTCCTGGCCGGGCAGATCAACGGCACCACCGGCTATGAAGAGGCGGCGGCGCAGGGACTGGTCGCAGGGCTGAACGCGGCTCTGGCCGCCAGCGGCACTGAGATGGTCGTGTTCGACCGCGCCGACGGCTATCTCGGGGTAATGGTCGACGATCTCGTCACCCGCGGGATCACCGAGCCGTACCGGATGTTCACCTCGCGCGCGGAATATCGCCTGACGTTGCGCGCCGACAATGCCGACCAGCGCCTCACCGACATGGGCATTGCGCTCGGTTGCGTCGGTGAAGCCCGTTCGACCCGCCACGCCAGCAAGATGGCGTCATTGGCATCCGGCAAGGCTATGGCGCAGGCGCTGTCGATCACGCCGAACGAGGCCGCCAGGCACGGGCTGGCCTTGAACCATGACGGCCAGCGCCGCACCGCGTTCGAGCTGCTGGCCTATCCCGATGTAGGCTGGGCCGAGGTCAGTGCGATCTGGCCGGAGTTGACAGCCATCGATCCTTCGATTGCGGTGCATCTGGAGATCGACGCGAAATACGACGTCTATTTGAAGCGCCAAACGGCGGATGTGGAATCCTTCCGTCGAGACGAGGGCCTGATCCTCACCGACATCGATTATGCCTTGGTGCCCGGGCTCTCGAACGAAGCCCGAGCCAAGCTTGAGGCCGCGCGTCCGCGCACGGTCGGGCAGGCGGGCCGGCTGGACGGCATGACGCCGGCGGCACTGGCGATTCTGGCGGCCTACCTGCGCCGCGAGTCGCGTAAGCGGCCGGCTGCGGGCGGCGCCTGACGTTTCACGTGAAACGTCGGCGCTATTGTTTTGCGCAAAGTCATAGATAGGTAAGGTCCGTCGGCGTAAGACATGACCCTCTCCATTGCAGACCGATTCATGGCCCAACGCTCGCAAAAACCCGCCCCGGCGCCCCGGCTCGTCACCGATAAATCCGCAGCGCTTCGCCTCACCCCTGTTTCACGTGAAACAGAAGCGAGGCTGGATCGCTATGTCGATTTGTTCGTGCAGTGGCAGGCCAAGACCAATCTCATCTCGCCGTCTACCTTGCCGAACCTCTGGACCCGGCATATCTCGGATTCGCTACAACTGCTGAGCCTCGCGCGGTCGGCAAAGATTTGGCTCGATTTCGGTAGCGGCGGCGGGTTTCCCGGCGTGGTGTTGGCCTGCGCGATGGGAGACGTCGAAGGCGGCCATGTTCATCTGGTCGAGCGCAACGCCAAGAAGGCCGCCTTCCTGCGCGAAGCACTACGGGTAACGCAAGCCCCAGGTACGATTCATCTGGCGGACATTGGGGATAACGTGGACAGTTTTCCGCGGGAGGTCGATTGCATCACTGCCCGTGCGGTGGCTCCGCTACACACCCTTATCGGCTACGCGGAACCGTTGATGAAAGCAGGCACGAAGGCCTTGTTCCTGAAGGGTCAAGATGTAGATGCAGAATTGACCGAAGCTACTAAATATTGGAAAATTCAACCGCGCTTGCACGCCAGTCTTACCGGTGGACAAGGCTGGATTGTCGAACTCGATTCCATCGAGCGGCAGATCCCGTCCGCCCCAGCCTCCGCTGGTTCAACCGATGGCACCGCCGAATGACCGTTATTGATGAAAATTATCAAGAAGTTAACGGTGCATCGGGGCATCCGCGGATTCTCGCGCTGGCGAACCAGAAGGGCGGCGTCGGCAAGACCACCACGGCGATCAATCTCGGCACCGCTCTGGCCGCTATCGGGGAGCGCGTCCTGATCGTCGATCTCGACCCGCAGGGCAACGCCTCGACGGGTCTGGGCATCGACCGTCGCGACCGCAGCTCCTCGACCTATGACGTGCTGATCGGCGAAGTCGCCCTGCGCGAAGCGGTGGTGCCGACGGCCGTGCCGCGGCTGCACATCGCGCCCTCGACGATGGATTTGTCCGGCCTCGAACTCGAACTCGGCTCGACCCGCGACCGCGCCTATCGGCTGCGTGACGCGATCGCCGCGCTGAACAGCGACGCGGCCGCCGGCGAGGACTACACCTACGTTTTGATCGACTGCCCGCCGTCGCTTAACCTGCTCACAGTCAATGCGATGGCCGCGTCGGATGCGATCCTGGTGCCGTTGCAGTGCGAGTTCTTCGCGCTGGAGGGTCTGTCGCAATTGCTGCAGACCGTGGAGCAGGTGCGCTCGACGTTGAACCCGAACCTGAGTATCCACGGCATCGTGCTGACGATGTTTGACTCGCGCAACAACCTGTCGAACCAGGTCGTCGCCGATGTCCGCCAGTTCATGGGCAAGAAGGTCTACGACACCATGATCCCGCGCAACGTGCGGATCTCGGAAGCGCCGTCCTACGGCAAGCCGGTGCTGGTCTACGATCTGAAGTGCGCCGGTTCTGAGGCGTATCTCAAGCTCGCCACTGAAGTGATCCAGCGCGAGCGCGAGCTGCGCACCGCACATTGAGTGTGAGGGCGGGGTGGGCAAAGCGAAGTTGCCCAAGCTGCAAAATATCTGAGTTCAAGTGTCTAACGCGGAGTAGCGCGAGTGAGTCCAAGGGAGCTGGCCATGGCCGATGAAGCACGTTCGCGATTGGGCCGGGGGCTCGCAAGCCTGATCGGCGATGTCGGTGGTGAGGCCGCCCATGTCGATCGGCCGCGCGCGCAGCGCAAGGTGCCGATCGAATTTCTGAAAGCCAATCCGCACAATCCACGGCGCACCTTTTCTGACGCCGAGCTCGGCGAACTCGCCGCGTCGATCAAGCAGCACGGCGTGATCCAGCCGATCGTGGTCCGCGCCGTCAAGGGCACGCATGATCGTTTCGAGATCATCGCCGGCGAGCGCCGCTGGCGCGCGTCGCAGATCGCTGGCCTGCATGAAGTGCCGATCGTGCCGATCGAGGTCAGCGATGCCGACGCGATGGAAATCGCGATCATCGAGAACGTGCAGCGCGAGGACCTCAACGCGATCGAAGAAGCGCTGGGCTATCACGCGCTCGCCACTGCCTTCAAACGCAGCCAGGAAGATATCGCCAAGACCGTCGGCAAGAGCCGCAGCCATGTCGCCAACATGATGCGGCTGACGAAACTGCCGGAAGATGTGCAGGCGTTGATTTCCTCCGGCGAACTGTCGAATGGACATGCGCGTGCGCTGATCAGCCTGCCGGATCCCTCGGCGGCTGCGAAGCGCATCATCGCCGAAGGCCTCAACGTTCGTCAGACCGAAGCGCTGGCGCATGAAGAAGGCGTGCCGGAACGCGCGCCGCAGAAGCCCCGTGCTGCTGCCGGCAAGGTCGCCAAGGATGCCGACACCGTGGCCCTGGAAAAGCGTGTCAGCGACGCGCTCGGCCTCAAGGTTTCCGTGGAGCATCGCGATCCCGGTGGTGTGGTGCAGATCAAGTACCGCGACCTCGATCAGCTCGACGAGATCATCAGGAAGCTTGAACTGGAAGTGTAGGGCGCCGCGCGCACTCAGCCGTCATCCTTCGAGGCGCGCAAATGCGCGCATCTCAGGATGATGAGAGTGGTGGACCCCTATCCCCGCCGCCGTGCATTCACGGCGATTGCCATCAGCGCGCGCTGCGCGATCACGGCGCCGAGCACATTCTGCTTGCGGACATCCAGCGCCGCGACGGCCAGCTGCTCGATGATCGCCAGCAGCCGTGTTGTCGAGAAATTCCGCAAGGCTGCTTCCACCGTGCCCTTGCGGGAAAAATGCAGCCGCGGAAATCCGCTCTCCACGGCAGATGAGGCCGACGCGCCTTGCTCGATGGCGAGGCTGGCCTTGTGCAGCAGGGCGGCCTGGCGTTGCGCGGCCATCATGATGACGCCCGGATAGGTGCCGGCGATCATCGCCTTGTTGAATTCAACTTCCACCACGGCAGGATTTCCCGCAAAGGCGCCATCGACGATCGGGTCGATCTTCAGCTCGGAGGCGTCGGCCACCACCGCCATCACATCGTCGAGCGTCACTTCGCCGGTGCCGTGGGCGTACAGCGTCAGCTTGCGGACTTCGTTGCGTGAGGCTTGGCGGTCGCCACCGAGCAGCGCCATCAGGGACGCCCTTGCATCCTGCGCAATGCGCAAATTCGAAGCGCGCAGCTCGTCATCGATCAGCTTGGCGAGATCGCGCTCGGTGTCGGGATAGCAGGCGATGGCGACGGCAGTCTTGGCGCGTTCGCAGGCTTTGCGCAAAGGCGATTCCGGGCGCAGCTCGCCGGCCTCGATCACGATGCGGCAATTCTTCAGCGGCGAATCGGCGAGCACGTCGACGCCGCTGGCAAAGTTCTTGGAGCCCGCGCGGACGCGGATGGCGCGGCGGCCGCCGAACATCGGGATGGTCATCGCTTCCTCGACCAGGCGTGAGGGCTCGGCGGCGAGGTCATCGCCGTCCATTCGGACCAGCGAGAAGGGATCGGAGGGATCGTCGACCGCGGATTTCACCAGCGCTTCGGCGCGCTCGCGCACCAGCCCGGCGTCGGCGCCGTACAGCAGGATGATCGGCCGCGCCGGGTCCGGCCGGGCGAGAAAGGAATCGATCTCTTTTCCGCGCAGCGCGACCATGACCGCTCCTGAAATTCAGTGCTCAGTTGAAGGATACACCGCCCTCATGGTGAGGAGGCGCCGTGGGCGCCGTCTCGAACCATGTGTGATGCGGCACATCCTTCGAGACGCGGCCAAGAGGCCGCTCCTCAGGATGAGGGGTGTCGCAGGCTCAGGTGCCGGCGAAGAAGAACGACGCCAGGCGGGTGTTGATGTTGTCGGCGATCTCCACGGCAGCGCGATCCTCGGCGTCGCGGAAGGCGCGGGCGCGGGCGAAACGCTGGAAGCCGGGGATGTCGTAGGTGACGCGGGCAAAGGTATTGCCGGTCAGCACCTGCTTGCCGGTGACGACTTCGATCAGGGCGTAGTTGGCGTCGATGCCGTAATTCTCGCTGGTCGGCAACGCGGTGGCGGGGTCGATGATCAGCGAAGTCTTGCTCTGATTGAAGCGCAGCACCAGTTTGTAGGTCGGCGGCAGGCCGGTGGCCGAGCCGTACAGCTTGAACTGCAGCGCGTTGCGGATTGCGACGCCGACGCGGGCCTGCGGCGAACCGTTCGGGTAGGACAGCGGCGGCACTTCGACGCCAAGCAGCTTGTCGCGCAGGCCGGGCTTGCCGTCGCTACGTTCGGCGTACATCGGCTGGAAGCAGCCGGCCGTCAGGGCCGCCAAAGTGGCGACGACGGCGAACCGGGCGACGATGCGGGATTTTGCCCCAAACCTAGCCGACGACATTCACGATCCTTTGCGGCACGATAATCATCTTGCGGACGGGCTTGCCATCCAGCGCCTGTTTTACTGTATCGAGCGCCAAAACGGCAGCCTCAATTTCGGAATTCTGCGCGTCGCGGGCCACCACGACTTCGCCGCGCTTCTTGCCATTGACCTGAACCGGCAGGGTCATGGTGTCTTCAACCAGCAAATTGGGCTCGATTTGCGGCCATAGCGCCTCCGAAACCATGCCCGGTTGACCCAGCACGGTCCAGCATTCCTCGGCCAGATGCGGCATCATCGGCGCAAACAGTTGAACAAGGATGACCGCGGCCTCGTGCAGCGCCCAGCACATGTCGGGGGCAGGCGTGCTCGGCCGGGCCAGCGCCTCGCCCAGCGCATTCGAGAATTCCCGTATATGGGCCAGGCAGACGTTGAAATGCAGTTTTTCGATACCGGTCGTGACCTTGTCGAGCGCGCCATGCGTGGCCTTGCGCATCGCCAGCGCGTCCGGGCCGAATTCAGCTGGCCGGGTGGCGGGGGCGGATTTGCCGTGGTCGGCTGATTCGCCGACCAGACGCCACAGCCGCTGCACGAAGCGCGAGGCGCCCTGAACGCGTTCCTCGCTCCAGATCACGTCGCGGTCCGGGGGGGAATCCGACAGCATGAACCAGCGCGCGGTATCGGCGCCGTAAGTGGCGATGATGTCGTCGGGATCGACGGTGTTGCGCTTGGACTTCGACATCTTTTCGATCGGACCGATCGCCACCGGCGACTTGTCGTCGAGCATGGCCGCACGCCGTGCATCGCCGTCGCCGGTGATCGCAATCTCGGCCGGCGAGGCGAAGCTGCCGTCTTCCTTCTTGTAGGTCTCGTGCACCACCATGCCCTGCGTGAACATGCCGGCGAACGGTTCGTCGAAGCCGACGTGGCCGGTGGCCTTCATCGCCCGGGTGAAGAAGCGGCTGTACAACAGATGCAGGATCGCGTGCTCGACGCCGCCGATATACTGGTCGACCGGCATCATGCGGTTGACCACGTCGGGCGTGGTCGGCGCATCCGCGTTCCACGGATCGGTGAAGCGCGAGAAGTACCAGGACGAATCCACGAAGGTGTCCATGGTATCGGTCTCGCGGCGCGACGCGCCGCCGCATTGTGGGCAGGCGATGTGCTTCCAGGTCGGGTGTCGGTCGAGCGGATTGCCGGGGCGGTCGAACTCGATATCGTCGGGCAGCTCGACCGGCAGGTTCTTGATCGGCACCGGCACCACGCCGCAAACTTCGCAGTGGATGATCGGGATCGGGCAGCCCCAGTAGCGCTGCCGTGAAATGCCCCAGTCGCGCAGGCGGAAGTTGGTTTCGCGCGTGCCCCAGCCGGCCTTCACGAAGATGTCCAGCGATTGCTTCATCGCGGCTTCGCATGTCATGACGCCGGGTTCGCCGACCCAGCGCACGTACTTTACCTTTTCGGTCTTGAGCGGCGAATAGGCAACGTCGGTGACGGGTGCGTCGCTGTCGAGCGGCACGAACACGTCGAGCACGGGCAGGTCGTACTTGCGCGCGAAGTCGAGGTCGCGCTGGTCATGCGCCGGGCAGCCGATAATGGCACCGGTGCCGTAATCCATCAGCACGAAATTGGCGATGTACAGCGGCAGCTCCCACGAGGCGTCGGCGGGATGGGTGACCTTGATGCCGGTGTCGAAGCCGAGCTTTTCCGCGGTGTCGATCTCGGCCTGCGAGGTGCCCATGTGGCGGCATTTTTCGTTGAACGCCGCGACCTCGGCATTGCTCTCCGCCAGCGCCTTGGCCAGCGGATGATCGTGCGCGATCGCCGCAAAGGTCGGGCCGTACATGGTGTCGGGCCGGGTTGTGAACACCGGCAAGGTATCAAAACCCTTGGGCGCGCCGACCAGGCCGAACTCGAAGCGCAGGCCTTCCGACTTGCCGATCCAGTTGCGCTGCATGGTGCGCACCTTGTCGGGCCAGCGGTCCAGCCCATCCAGCGCGGACAACAGCTCGTCGGAGTACTTGCTGATCTTGAAGAACCACTGCGTCAGTTCGCGCTGCTCGACCTCGGCGCCGGAGCGCCAGCCGCGGCCATCGATCACCTGCTCGTTGGCGAGCACGGTCATGTCGATCGGGTCCCAGTTCACCTTGGACTGCTTGCGCTCGACCAGGTCGGCATTCATGAAATCGATGAACATGCGCTGCTGGTGTTTGTAGTAGCTGGGGTCGCAGGTCGCGAATTCACGCGCCCAGTCCAGCGACAGGCCCATCGACTTCAGCTGCTTCTTCATCGAAGCGATGTTCTCGTAGGTCCACGCCTTGGGATGCACCTTGTTGGCCATCGCGGCGTTTTCCGCGGGCATGCCGAAGGCGTCCCAGCCCATCGGGTGCAGCACGTTGAAGCCCTTGGCGCGCATCGTTCGCGCCACCACGTCGCCCATCGTGTAGTTGCGCACGTGGCCCATATGGATGCGTCCCGACGGATACGGGAACATCTCAAGCACGTAATATTTCTGCCGGGGATCGTCGTTCTTGGTGGCGAAGATCGCTCTGTCGTCCCACAGGCGTTGCCAGCGCGGTTCGGTTTCGCGGGCGTTGTAACGTTCGTTGATCATGCGATTTGGCAGTCTGTTCCGGGGCTTAAGGCCGGGGACTAGGCCATAGATGACCGTGCGGGGTCAACGCTTTAAGCGCTGACACGGGGCGCAGGAGGGTTGTGGCATCCGGGGCGGTCGGGCCCCGGGGTGGTTTACCCCGCCAGCGACGTCAGCGTTCCGTAGGCCCGGATGAAGCCGTGCTCGACCACGGCGTTGCGGCCGCGGTGCTTGGCGGCGTAGAGCGCGGCGTCGGCGGCTTCGACCAGGTCCATCGGCCGTTGCAACGCAGCCGGGGCTGCCGAGGCGACGCCGACACTGACGGTAACCTGCCGGTGGGCGCTGGTCATGTGCGGGATACTCATTCCCGAGATCGCGATGCGCACCTTTTCGCCGACCCGCATGGCACGGGCGGCGTCGCTGCCCGGCAGCAGCAGGCAGAATTCCTCGCCGCCGTAGCGGCCGGCAAAGCCGGACGTCTCGTTAGCCAAGGCCGCCAGCGCCTCGCCGATCCGTGCCAGGCAAGCGTCTCCTTCGGGGTGGCCGTAGGTGTCGTTGAAAAGCTTGAAATGGTCGACGTCGATCATGAGCAGCGCCACCGCGTCGCCGGATTGCTCGGCCTTCAGCCACTCGAAATCGAGCCGGTTCTGGAAGCCGCGGCGGTTCGCCAGCCCCGACAGCATGTCGATTGAGGCCAGCACGGTAAGCTGCTGGTTGCTGGCGCGCAGCTCGCGCTCGCGGCCGCGCAGTTTGGTGGCCATGCGATACAGCGCGCGGGCCAATGGCACGAACTCCGCCGGCAAACGGTTGCGCGTGGCCCGCACCGACCAGTCGCCGTGGCCATAACGCTGCGCCATGCTTTGCAGCATCTGGATCGGTTTGATGATCAGGCGTTCTGCCGCGACCAGCGCGCCGAGCAGCACGAACAGGCAGACCAGGCCGAGCTGCAGATAGGCGGTGCGGATCTCATGGTTGGCCGTCGCGGACATCACTGTCTCGTCGATGCTGACGATCAGCTCCGCACCGGTGCCAGCAAGCGCGGCGAACGACACCGAGCGCTGTGCGCCGTCTTCGGCGGTAAAGGACAGCGAGCCGGACTGCCGGACGGAATTCAGCCGTTGTGTGGCAATCAATTTCAGCAATGCCAGATCCGGCATGGGTTTGCCGATCTCGGCGGCCTGATCGGACGGCGCTGACAGCACCATGCCGGTGCGATCGACCAGCACCGCGCTGACGCCAGGCCGGCCGCCCAGGTTGTTCATGATCTTCGACATCCAGCCGAGATTGACCGCAGCCAGCACAACGGCGTCGTCGCTGGCGTTGATCCCCGGCGCCAGATAGGCCGCCATCACGGTGGGCTGGTTGGTCATGCGGCTGAAGAGGTAGTCGCTGACGACGAACTCGCCGGTGGCGAGCGCCTCCTGGAAATAGGACCGGTCGGCGAAGTTCAGGCCATGCTCGACGGCGTCGGACCAGGTTGAACATTGTGCCGTGCCGTCCTTGCCGGCGACCGTCAGGCTGCGGATCCACGGCATGTCGCCGCGAAGGCTGGCGCGCATGATGGCGCAGCTGCGATTGACCTGGGCGGCGGTGGTATAAATGTAGGCCGAGGATTTCAGCACGGCCTCGACGGAAGCGAACACCTCGCTCTGGGCGGAGGCGCTGTGCCGGGCGAGGCCGGCGAAATCCTCTGCGGCCGCGGCGATCTGCCGGGAGCGGTTGACTTCGAGCGAGCGAATCCGCTCGGCCATCAACGGGCCGACCACAACCAGCGCCAGCAGCACAAGGCGTGCACGGATGCCGAGCAGCTCTCCCAGCCTCGCTTTGTTGCGGTTAATTCCGATGCGTGACATCTTCCACCCCTGAGCCCCGCGGACATAGATAGTTCAAAGGGTTCAAAAAGCCTTTCCCGGAATTGCTAAAATTTGACGGATCTCACCGAAAGTTCGCGCCTTGGTTGAAAATAATGCAGTGCAGAAGGCGGCGGACGTAACGCCCTCTTTGCCCAATGACGGCCTCTCTTCTGTTGAGTACGATATCTTCCGCGCCTGCAACGAAGCCCGACGCGATCGGGCTTCCGTGACGCTGATTGCGGTCTCCAAGACCTTCGAGGCGGACGCCATCCGGCCGGTGATCGCCGCCGGGCAACGGGTGTTCGGCGAAAACCGCGTCCAGGAGGCTAGGTCCAAGTGGCCGGCGCTGCAGGAGACTCAACCGGGAATTGCGTTGCATCTGATTGGGCCGTTGCAGTCCAACAAGGCGAAGGAAGCGGTGGTGCTGTTCGACGCGATCCACTCGGTCGACCGGCCCAGCATCTGCGAAGCGTTGGCCAAGGAGATCGCAGCGCAGCAACGGACGCCGCAGCTGTTCGTGCAACTCAATACCGGTGAGGAGCCGCAAAAGGCGGGCATTGCGCCCGGCGACGCCGATGCGTTTCTCGCACGCTGCCGCGACGGCTATGGACTGACGATTTCCGGCCTGATGTGCATTCCGCCGGTCGATGACGCCCCGGCGCCGCACTTCGCCCTGACCGCAAAGATTGCCGCCCGCAACGGCCTCGCCGGCCTGTCGATGGGGATGAGCGCCGATTTCGCCATCGCGATCCAGTTCGGCGCCACGCATGTGCGGGTCGGTTCGGCGATTTTCGGGAAACGATAGCCTAAATCACTTCGACCCCGGCAGCCCGATCGGGGCTGCCTGTGGCGGCGATGAGCTTCGCGGCCTTTTTGACGAGGGTGCCTGAGACTTCGCCGGCCGCCACGTACAGGCATGACATGCATTCTCGTCCGGGAAGGACGTAAGGCAATCAGCCTTTTCCTTCACGTTCACCCGATCACGATCCTGGTGCGCACTCCGATCCGCTTCAGCAGCTGCAGCATCGCTGGCTTCTTCATCGCCACGCAGCCTGCGGTGGGCGCGTAGCCCGGGCGCGCCAGATGAAGAAACACCGCGCTGCCGCGGCCGGCGATGCGCGGCCTGGTGTTCTGGTCGATCTCGATGATGAAATCATAGAGGTGGTCGTCGCGACGCAGCCGGTCGGCGCCGGTATTATTGTTCAGCCGGACCGGTCGGTTGTAATGGCGATCGGCCGGATCTTCGCACCAGCCGTCGTCCGGCGTGATGGCGCGGATCGGCAGGAGTGTCTGCGGTCGCGGGTGCCGGTCGGCGCGCCACCACAGCCGCAGCGGGTGAAATGTGCCGCGCGGTGTGGCGCCGTCGCCTTCGCGCTTATTCGCCTTTATCCCGCCACGACCTAGCGCCACGGGTAGTACCCGATCGTCGAGGATCAGCCAGCCGCGCCGCGGATTACCGGCAGATGCGCGGACATGAATCATCGAAGCCGGCCGATCACGCAAGCGTGTTCGATAAGTAACTGTAACTCCAAAGCTTTCCATGCGAATTGCCAAGTCTGTATTGCTCTATTCACCGCAAGTGTTCTATTTCGCGCCGCACGGCACATTCAATGAAGTTGCATTCATGAATACTGCTGGTTTTGCGTTAGGATACGCGGCCATCTGGAACTTCGTCACGACTTCTGACTGATTTGGCCAGCCGGTCGGACAACATTTACCGCAACAGCCGTCCAAAGGATTGTCGCAATGCCCAATGCCCGCAAAATCCTGATTGTGGATGACGATACTGATTTGCGCGAGGCGCTGGTCGAGCAATTGTCGCTGCATGAAGAGTTCGAAGCTTCCGCTGTCGATACCGGCGCCAAGGGCGCGCTGGCTGCCAAGACCAATGCACCGGACCTGGTGCTGATGGATGTCGGTTTGCCCGACACCGATGGGCGTGAAGTTGTGCGCAGCCTGCGCAAGGGCGGCTTCAAGGCGCCGATCATCATGCTGACCGGCCACGACACGGATTCCGACACCATCCTCGGCCTGGAATCCGGCGCGAATGACTACATCGCCAAGCCGTTCCGCTTCGCGGTGCTGCTGGCGCGAATCCGCGCCCAGTTGCGCCAGCACGAGGCCAGCGAGGACGCCGTGTTCACCGTCGGCCCGTACAGCTTCCGGCCGGGTTCCAAGATGTTGACCGGGGCCAATGCCAAGAAGGTACGGCTGACCGAGAAGGAAACCGCGATCCTGCGCTTCCTGTACCGAGCCGGGCAGTTGCCGGTGTCGCGCGAAACGCTGCTGCAGGAAGTCTGGGGCTACAATTCCGGCGTCACCACCCACACGCTGGAAACTCATATCTACCGGCTGCGCCAGAAGATCGAGAAGGACGCCGCCAACCCGGAAATCCTGGTCACCGAAGCCGGTGGCTACAAGCTGGTGCCGTGATACGGTCCGAAGGCCGATTCGCTGGTGCTGTCGGCCTTTGTTAATGCGTCACGCTCTCACGGTTCTGCATGTCGATCGATGATGATGTTGCCCTGCTCGAGCGCGTCCCGACATTGCGCCTGTTGGGCGATACGGCGTTGCGTGTGCTTGCGATCGGCTCCGAGCAACTGGAATTTTCGCGCGGCTCCGTCCTGTTTCGCGCTGGCGACGATTCCGATTGCGGCTTCATCGTCATGCGCGGTTCGTTTCGTATCAGCCTCGATGACGGCACGGGCTACGAGACGACCGCCGGGACGGGCGCGCTGATCGGCGAACTTGCGTTGCTGGTGGCGATGCCGCGGCCCTCGACTGCGGTGGCGCAGGAATTCTCCACCGTTATCCGCATCACCCGCAGCGTATTTCAGCGGGTGCTCGAGAGCGACCCCGCGGCCGCGCGCCGCCTCCGCGACGATATGGCTACCCGCGTCAGCCAACTCGCCAGCGATGTCATGCTGGTGGGTTCGAAACTGAGTTTGTAGTCCCCTTGCTGTCGTTCCAGGGCGCGAGCAGCGATAGCTGCGAGCGAACCTCAACCACTCCAATTGGAGTGGCGGGGAACCTTGACATGGTGATGAACTTCCCTGGATTCCGGGCCTGCGCCATCCGGCTTTGCCGTCTGTCACATCCCGGAATGACAGTGAACTACAGTTCCAGCACCGTCGTTACCGGGACGTGGTCGGACGGCCGCTCCCAGCTGCGTGCGTCGCGGGTGACGGTGTAGTCGCGGATCATGTCCTTCATTGCCGCCGACACCCAGATGTGGTCGAGGCGGCGGCCGCGATCGTTGGCCGTCCAATCCGCGGAGCGGTAGCTCCACCATGTGTAGATCTTTTCCGTCAACGGAATCCGCTCGCGCGCGACGTCGATCCAGTTGCCCTCGCTCTGCACAGCGAGAAGCTTCTCGCATTCGATAGGCGTGTGCGAGACGATCTTTATCAGCTGCTTGTGCGACCAGACGTCATTCTCATGCGGCGCGACGTTGAGATCACCAACCAGGATGTGGCGGGCCTCGCCACGCGGATGCAGTCCTTCGCAGGCCTTCATCTCGTCGAGGAACATCAGCTTGTGGGCGAACTTCGGATTGGCGACCGGGTCGGGAATGTCACCGCCGGCCGGGACGTAGAAATTATGCACGACCAGCGGCACCGACATTCCGGCTTTCTCGCCGAACGAAACCGAGATGTGGCGCGAGTCGGTATTTTCGCAGAATACCCGGACGTCGCTGCTGTCGAACGGCAGTTTCGAGATGATGGCGACGCCGTGATAGCCCTTCTGGCCGTGGATCGCGATGTGCTCATAGCCAAGCTGCTTCAGCCGCTTCAGCGGAAACGCGTCATCCGGCGTCTTGGTTTCCTGCAGGCACAGTACGTCGGGCTGCACCTCTTCCAAGAACTTGGCGACAAGCTCGATGCGCAGCCGCACCGAATTGATATTCCAGGTCGTCAGGGTAAAGCGCATGCGGGACCAGATGTGTTCTTTCCGTCTCCCCGCGCGCAGCGGAGCTGCGCCAGGTGGGGGAAGGGGATCGCACCCGCGAAGCGGGTTTGAGACGGGGGGAGAAGGGAAGAAAGAAGGAGCGCCGCTGTTAGTTCGCGCCGCTGGTGGGATACTTGGTGAAATCGATCTTGAACAGGCCGGCGTCCGGCTTCTTCGTGGTGTCGAGGTTGTAGATCGCCACGGTCGTATCATAACCCTGCGGATCGGTAACGGTCCATTGTTTGAGCTGGCCGTCCTTGGTGCCAATCATCAGCATCAGCCGCGAGGTGCCGACCAGAGCGTTCTTCTCCTCGATGGTGACCGAGGTGTAGAGGTCGTCGCCGGTAATCGCGACCACATTGGTGTCGCGCAGCAGGTCGATGCGATCGGACAGCAGATACCGCAATGGGGTTTGTGACAGCGGGTAGATGTCCTGCGTCGCCAGCTTGGTGTCGCGCACCGCCAGCGACGAGCCGTCGGCGACCATCGCGATGGTGGTCGGCGCGTCATATTCGAACCGCACCTTGCCGGGCTTCTGGATATAGAAATCGCCCTTGGTGCGGCTGCCGTCGGGGCCGACCTGAACGAAATTTCCGACCAGCGTGTTGAGCGACGACAGATAGGCGCTGACCTTGCCGGCCTGCGCCTTCTGGGTGGCGTCGAAGCTGGCGAAGAAATTCGCCGGCACATTGCGCCGCGGATCGGGAATGATCGGGTTCGGCGGTGCTGAATTGGTGGTCGCGGCGGCGATCGTCATCGGCGCTCGGGGCGTCGGGGCCGCCGGAACGGCTGGCGCTGCTGTGACCGCCAGAGCTGCTGTCGCAGCCGGGGGTTCCGAGGCCGAGACCTGGAAGCTTGCGCCGCGTGCCTTCGGCGCCGGACGCGGCAGCGGGATCGTTTCGCCAAATGCCGAAGGCACCAACAGGCCGGTGACGAATGCTACGACAAGCCCGGTCGCGCCGATGCGCAGGCCGCCCTGGAGGCTGAGCCGGTCTGCGGCGTGATGGGTGGCGGGTCTCATCAGGGCGTCGTCCTGTTCGGCGTCAATGGCCCATTTTACCGCGCTTTGCGCCAAAAGGGGTATCGGTTTTACGGTCAGATCGCCGGCGGGTTCTGCCGTGGCGGAGGTGAGCGCTGGCGCTAACCCGGCGCTGTGGCGATTTCGCGACTCTGTCCCCGGATTGTCATGGACGGGCTCGCGCGTCAAAAGCCGCTCTCTTCTTCCTCGATCAGGATCTCGCGCTTGCCGGCGTGGTTGGGCTGGCCGACGATACCTTCATTTTCCATCCGTTCCATCAGCGAAGCCGCCTTGTTGTAGCCGATCTGCAACCGGCGCTGGATGTAGCTGGTCGAGGCCTTGCGGTCGCGCTTGACGATCGCCACCGCCTGCGAGAACAGGTCGCCCGCACCGCCGCCATCGGCGCCCATGCCGGTGGCGTCGAACACCGCGCTGCCTTCTTCGCCTTCGGCCGGCTCTTCCGCCGTGACAGCTTCAAGATATTCCGGCTGGCCCTGGGTCTTGAGGTGGCGGACCACCTTCTCGACTTCCTCGTCAGAGACGAACGGGCCGTGGACGCGGCTGATGCGCCCGCCGCCGGCCATGTACAGCATGTCGCCGCGGCCGAGCAACTGCTCTGCGCCCATCTCGCCGAGGATGGTGCGGCTGTCGATCTTCGACGTCACCTGGAAGGAGATGCGGGTCGGGAAGTTCGCCTTGATGGTGCCGGTGATGACGTCAACCGACGGGCGCTGCGTCGCCAGGATGACATGCAGGCCGGCGGCGCGCGCCATCTGCGCGAGGCGCTGCACCGCGCCCTCGATGTCCTTGCCGGCGACCATCATCAGGTCGGCCATTTCGTCGACGATGATGACGATGTAGGGCAGCGGCTCGAGGTCGAGCTTCTCTTCCTCATAGACCGCCTTGCCGGTTTCCTTGTCGAAGCCGGTATGCACGGTGCGGCTCAGTTCCTCGCCTTTGCCCTTGGCCTCCAGCAGGCGCTGGTTGTAGCCGTCGATGTTGCGGACGCCGAGCTTGGCCATGCGCTTGTAGCGCTCTTCCATCTCGCGCACCGCCCATTTCAGGGCAACGACAGCCTTCTTCGGATCGGTCACGACCGGCGTCAGCAGATGCGGGATGCCGTCATAGACCGAGAGTTCGAGCATCTTCGGGTCGACCATGATCAGTCGGCACTGGTCCGGCCGCAGCCGGTAGACCAGGCTGAGGATCATGGTGTTGATGGCGACCGATTTGCCGGAGCCGGTGGTGCCGGCGATCAGCATATGCGGTGTGCGGGCGAGATCGATGATGATTGAATCGCCGCCGATGTTCTTGCCGAGGCACAGCGGAAGCTTGATGCTGCCGTCGTTGGTGTCCTTCGCCGTCAGCAATTCGCGCAGGTAGACATTCTCGCGGTGGGCGTTCGGTAGCTCGATGCCGATGGCGTTACGGCCGGGAACCACGGCGACGCGCGCCGACAGCGCGCTCATGGAACGCGCGATGTCGTCGGCAAGGCCGATGACGCGCGACGACTTGATACCAGGGGCGGGTTCGAGTTCGTACAGCGTCACCACCGGGCCGGGATGCGCCTTGACGATTTCGCCGCGGATGCCGAAGTCGCTGAGCACGCCTTCCAGCGCGCGCGAATTGGCTTCCAGCTCGGCCTTGCTGAGCGGCTGGCGATCGGCGGCGCGCGGCGCGGTGAGCACCGATACCGAGGGCAGCTCGAAGGTGCCGGAGGTGTTCTTGCGCGAGGACTCCTTTGCGGCAGGCTTCTTGCGCGGTGCTCGCGCGACTGGGGCCTGCTCGATCTCTTCTTCGTCCTCGTCGTATTGTTCTTCATCGTCGCCGTGATGATGGTCTTCCTCTTCCTCGTCGTCGCGGCCCTGCGGCGCGATCGAGGGGCTGGAGCGGCGGCCGCCGAGATTGGGCTCCTGGCGCTCATACGAAGCGGCGCGGGCATCCGGCGCTGATGTGACGAACTTGGCGTAGAGGAGTGCGAGCAGGCGACCGATCCGCGCCTTGGTGCTCATCGCGGCGTGAACGGCCCAACCCAGCGAGACGGATCCGCGGTCGCCGTCTTCTTCCTCGAACGGCGCGTCGTCTTCCTCGATGGGATCGAACGCTTCCTTCGGCTTCGAGCCGAGCCCGCAGGCGATCAGGAAGGTCGCGATCATCGCACTGCACAGGATTGCGCCGAGCACGAAGCGATAGATAAATCCGACCGGGCCGAACACCACGGCAGGCGCGCGGAAGAGGGCATCACCGACCACGCCACCGACGCCTGTCGGCAGTGGCCACGAACCGCCATGCTGCCAGCAACTGGCGAAGCCCGCCGCGATCACCGTGCATAGGATCCAGCACGCGATGCGCAGCGCCTCGCGGTCGAAATGCCGGTGCGTCATCATCCGCCAGCCCCACACCGCGACCGGCAGGATCAGCATGATCGAGCCAAGCCCGATAATCTGCATCAGGAGATCGGCGCCGATCGCGCCGGGATAGCCGGCGATATTGCGGATCGCCCGTGCGGTAGCGTGGCTGAGGCTCGGATCCTGCACCGACCAGGTCATCAGCGCCGCCGCGGCGATGCCGGCGACGCCGATCAGGCCGAAGCCGGCCAGTTCGCGCAGCCTTCGTGCCAGCATCTCGCGGATTGACGCGGGGAGCTGGCCGACCAGGGGAATGACACGTTCGATCGTGGTGCTCATATCGTGGTGCTCAAGGCCCTTGCGATCAATCTAGAATCTGGACGAGCCGGCGCAACGCCTCGGCTGTGGTTTCGCTGTCTTGCACCAGCGCCAGCCGCAGATAGTCGTCGCCGGGATTACTGCCGTCGGCCTGCGCGCGCGCCAGATAGGAGCCGGGCACCACGCGCACGCCGCCGTCGCGATAGAGTCGGATGGTCGCGTCTTCGTCGCCGCCATGCGCGGAGACGTCGAGCCACAGGCAGAAGCCGCCGGCCGGCCTGACATAGCCGTAGCGGTGGCCCAGGATCTGGTCGGCGAGATCGAATTTCAATCCGTACAGCCGGCGGTTCTCTTCGACATGCGCCTCGTCGCTGTAGGCGGCGACGGCGACGTGCTGCAGCGGCACCGGCACCTGGGGCGCGGCGACATTGCGCAGCTCATGGAACATGGCGAGGAACTTCTTGTCGCCGGCCACGAAGCCGACCCGCATGCCAGGCAGGTTGGAGCGTTTCGATAGCGACTGGAATGCAACCACGTTGGCAAAATCGGGTCCTGCGACTTCCAGCATGCTGCCGGGGGCGGTGCCGGTGTAGATCTCCGAATAGCATTCGTCGGACAAAACGATGAAGCCAAAGCGCAGCGCCAGTTCGTGCAGGCGCTTGAAGTAAGCGGGCGTTGCCACCGCGCCCTGCGGATTGGCCGGCGAGGCGATGTACATCGCCACCGTGCGTGACAGTGTCGCCTCGTCGAGCGCGTCGAGATCAGGCAGGAAGCCGTTGGCCACCGTGGTCGGCATGAACACTGCTTCGCAGCCGGCAGCGCGGGCGCCGGCGCCATAGGCGGGATAGAACGGGTTGGGCAGCAGGATCGCCGGCTTGCCATTGCGCGGGCCGACAAAGCGCGCCGCGGTGATGGCGGCGAAGAACAGGCCCTCGCGGCTGCCGTTCAGCACCAGTAGTTCGGTGTCGGGATCGAGCGGCCGCGGCAACTTGAAGCGCTTGCCCATCCAGGTCGTAGCGGTGCGGCGGAACGGTTCGATGCCCTTGGCAATCGGATAACGGCCGAAATCGGCGATGTGTTTCGCCAGTACGGGCCCGACGAAATCCGGCACCGGATGCTGCGGCTCGCCGAGCGATAGCGTGATCAACGGTTGACCTGGCTGGTACGGCGCCAGCAAATCGGTCAGCCGTGCGAACGGCGAGCGCTCGCTGTCGCGGCCAGCGGAATGGCTCGCACCGTGTGCCGCGCGGGAAGAAGCGGTCATTGCCATCCTGGGACGCCAGTTTACGGGAGCGGCCGACCGCCCTGCGATCGACCCAAACATGATCAAACCACCATATGTACGGCGAGGTTAAGACGCGATTAACCATCGACTTTTGGGTGAATTTTGCATAGTGTTACCACGGTAAAATGAAGTGTTACCTCGGGAGCTCGGTATGGCGACGACACTCACCTCCAAAGGTCAGGTCACGGTGCCAAAGCCTGTTCGCGACCATCTCGGCATCGGCCCCGGAAGCCGCGTGGCGTTTCGCATGGCTGACGATGGCAGCATTGTCCTGGAAAAGGACGAGGGGAGCCGACCGAAAAGCCGATTTGCGAAGGCCATTGGTAGCGCCGGACCCGGAATGTCGACCGACGAATTGATGTTGCTGCTGCGCGGCGAACCCGAATGACTATGGTCGACGCCAACGTTCTGCTCGATATTTTCACGGCAGATCGTGAATGGCTGGCCTGGTCGCTTGCTCAGCTTGAGAAAGCAGCCCTCAACGGGCCTCTGTTGATCAACGACGTAATCTACGCGGAGGCCTCGACACGCTATCGAGAGGTTTCGGTCTACGAGGACGCGCTGAGAGAGGTGGGCGTCGCTGTGGCGCCGATCCCGCACGGAGCGCTTTTTCTGGCGGGCAAAGCTTTCGCTCACTATCGGGACGCGGGAGGTGTTCGCACCGGTGTATCGGCTGATTTCTTCATAGGAGCGCACGCGGCCGTCGAACATATCCCCCTTCTGACTCGCGACGTGCGCCGTTACCGAACGCATTTTCCTACGCTGCAGTTGATCTCGCCTGTCGTGAGTTGACGCTCACAATAGAGTCCACCGCCTCTCAAAAGGTGAAGGGCCCCAAGCTTGCGCTGGAGCCCTTCGACGGGTGGAGCATTGCCGGGTATCTGCCCCAACCGATCTCGGAAACCTGGCTGCGGACGACCGGGAGGCCGTCCGCAGCGTGGCGCTTACATGTTGTAGGCGCGTTCGGTGTGCTCGGTGACGTCGAGGCCTTCGCGCTCGACTTCAACGTTGACGCGCAGGCCGACGATGACGTCGACGACCTTGAACAGGATTGCCGAGCCGACGCCGGACCACACCAGCGTGGTCGCGACAGCTTTGCACTGCGAGATCATCTGGGTGACCAGGTCGTAGTCGCCGACCTTGCCGGCGACGTAGTCCATGACGCCCGTGCCGCCGAGGGCCGGGTTGACCAGGATGCCGGTGGCAAGCGCGCCGAGGATGCCGCCGACGCAATGGACGCCGAACACATCGAGCGAGTCGTCATAGCCGAGAGCGTTCTTGATCACGGTGCAGAAGAACAGGCAGACGACGCCTGCGACCAGACCGAGAACCAGCGCGCCCATCGGACCCGAGTATCCGCAGGCGGGCGTGACGGCGACGAGGCCGGCAACCGCGCCGGAAGCGGCACCGAGCAGGGACGGATGACCCTTGGTCATCCATTCCGCGAACATCCAGGCCATGGCCGCCGCAGCGGTGGCAAGGAAGGTATTGACCATCGCCATGCCGGCGGTGCCGTTAGCTTCGAGGTTCGAACCGACGTTGAAGCCGAACCAGCCGACCCACAGCAGGGAAGCGCCGATCATGGTCATGGTCAGCGAGTGCGGAGCCATCAGCTCCTTGCCGTAGCCAGTGCGCTTGCCGATGATCAGGCAGCCCACGAGGCCCGCGATGCCAGCGTTGATGTGCACCACGGTGCCGCCGGCGAAGTCGAGAGCGCCCCAGAGGAACACCTGGCCGGCATCGGCCATGACTTCTTCCAGCTTGGCCTGCGCTGCGGTCTTGGCGGCAGCGTCCGTCGCGGCTGCAACTGCCTTGGCGGCGGCCACGATGGCATCCGGTCCAGCCCAGTACCAAACCATGTGTGCTATCGGGAAGTAGATCAGCGTCACCCAGAGTGGGATGAACAGCGCGATCGCCGCGAACTTGGTACGCTCGGCGAAGGCGCCGACGATCAGGCCGGGGGTGATCGCGGCAAATGTCATCTGGAAGCAGAAGTAGATCAGCTCCGAGATGTTGACGTCAGCGGAGAAGGTCGCGGCCATCGAATCGCTGGTGATGCCGGACATGAAGGCCTTGGAGAAGCCGCCGATGTAGGCCGAACCGCCGGTGAAGGTGATGCTGTAGCCGTAAAGGGCCCAGATGATCATCACGATGCAGGTCGTGTAGAACACCTGCATCAGCACCGAGAGCATGTTCTTGGAGCGGACCATGCCGCCGTAGAACAGCGCTAGGCCCGGAATGGTCATCAACAGTACCAGCACCGTCGAAGTCATCATCCAGGCGTTGTCGCCTTTATTGATCGTTGGATCGGCATAGGCCGCCGTTGCGGCAAACAGGCCAACGGCGAGTGCCGCCAATCCCGCGCCAGAGGGACGCTTAAACGTCATTTGTTTGACTCCTGATTGAATGTGGGTGAGCGCGAAATCCAAGATGCTCGACTTACAGGGCTGCGGCATCGGCTTCGCCGGTGCGGATGCGAACCGCATGGTCGAGGCCAATGACGAATATCTTGCCGTCGCCGATCTGGCCGGTCTTGGCCGCGGTCGTGATGGCTTCGATGGTTTTTTCGACCTGGTCCGAGGCGACAGCCACCTCGATCTTGATCTTGGGCAGGAAGCTCACCGCATATTCAGCGCCGCGATAAATTTCCGTGTGGCCCTTCTGCCGGCCATATCCTTTGACTTCCGTCACCGTCAGACCATGAACGCCAATGGCGGTCAGGGCATCACGGACTTCCTCAAGCTTGAATGGCTTGATGATCGCCATAACAATTTTCATGGGTCCTATCCCCGCTGGGGCCCGGCCGAAAAAACGGTCGGGCGATCTCGACTGAGGTTCACCACGCGGAGAAGTTCACTACGCGGGCACAGCCAGCCCAGATAGAATCAAATGCCGTGCCAGATCGGTGGAATTCTGTAACGGTTTATGAATCCCCACCTTTTCGGGCTTTTCGCGCAATGCAGCGAGATGTGCCATTCCGTCGCGCCCAAAAATTAGACAGCGCCGCTCAAAACCAGCGCATGACAGGCTCTCGACATAATCTTGCTTATGAGGAAGGCAGGGAAGAGGTGCTCAGGTGAGCAAAAACCGACTCAGTTGCCGGGATTTGCGCAAACTGGAGGCCTTCCAACTCCCGCGCGAAACGCGGCGCCCCACAACTGTTGGACGGTGCGCGCGGGCAGGGGTGGCTACAGCGCGTCGCTGTCGGTCTCGCCGGTGCGGATACGCAGCGCGTGCTCGATCGGAGTCACGAAGATCTTGCCGTCGCCGATCTGGCCGGTGCGGGCTCCCGATGAGATCACCTCGACCGCCTTGGCGGCGAGCTCGGCGCTGACCGCGATTTCGAGCCGCAGCTTGGGCAGGAAGTTCACCACATATTCGGCGCCGCGATACATCTCGGTGTGGCCCTTCTGACGACCATAACCCTTCACCTCGGTGACGGTCATGCCGTGCACGCCAATAGCCGTCAGGGCCTCGCGCACTTCGTCCAGTTTGAAAGGTTTGATAATCGCAACGACAAGTTTCATGAGAAGCCTTCGTAAGGTGTTCGATCAAGCCGTCACGCCGCCCGGACGCGACGCCGGACCTTGCCATCTTTCTGAGCAAGTGGGCGAAAAAAGATGGAGGCTGCGTGGAAAGTCATTGCTGCAACCTGTGGTAATTCTGTAGTCCTATCGCCGGGGGCGGTATCCAGACGCGTGGCTACGAACATCGCGGGTGTGATGCGAGCCGGCGCGACCGACCTCCCGGATGTTGGGGGAAGTCATGGCACGATCCTGGTTTGTTGCTGCAGGCGGTCAACAGGATGGCCCTTACGCCGAGCCCCAGTTTCGCGACTTGATTACGCAGGGGCGCGTCACGCCGGATACCTTTGTCTGGTGCGACGGCATGCCGGACTGGCAGCGCGCCGGCGATGTTCCGGGCCTGTTTTCGAACGGCGCCCAGCCGCCGGCCATGCCTCGCCCCGGCATGTCACAAGCAGTGGTCGGCGGTCCGGTCGAATTGCAAGCCGGCATCTGGGGTCTGCTCGGCCGCGGCCTTTTGTTCATGATCGGCATATTGCTGGTGATCCCCGCGCCATGGGTGGCAACGGGGTTCTATCGCTACGTCGTCGAGCGGCTGCGCGTGCCGGGCCGCGGCAATATCGGTTTCACCGGCCAGCCCGGTGATATCTGGTACGTGTTTGTGGCGTTGGGGCTCTGCACTTATGTCTCGGCCAGCGTGGACTACGGTTTTCTGATGATCCCGGCCCAGGGCTTCCTGTCCTGGCTGACGCTGCGCTGGGTCACGTCGCATATCAGTTCGGAAGGTCGCGGCGTGCCGCTAACCTTCACCGGCGACATGTGGGCCTATATCGGCTGGTTCGTGCTGATGAACATATCCTTCATCACCATCATCGGATGGGCGTGGGTGATCACGGCGTGGACGCGGTGGATCTGCCGTCATATTTCGGGCAGTCGGCGCAATATCAGCTTTATCGCCAGCGGCCTCGACGTGTTGTGGCGCACGCTGGTGTTCGCCATCGCGTCGGCCTTCATCATCCCGATCCCGTGGGTGCTCGGATGGTATGCGCGCTGGTTTGCTTCACAATTCGTGCTGACGCCGCGGACTGTCTAACGTCGGCCTGAACGCCGGGCTCAGCCCGGCGTTGGCTTCTGGCGACGCTCGCGCATCGAGCCTTCTTGCGCCACCGAGGCCACCAGCGTGCCGTCGGGCTTGAAGATCAGACCGCGGGCGAGGCCGCGGCCACCCTGCGCGCTCGGGGAGTCCTGGCTGTACAGCAGCCATTCGTCGGCGCGGAACGGGCGGTGAAACCACATCGCATGGTCGAGGCTGGCGGCCATCACGCGGCCATCGAAAAGCGTGCGGCCATAGCGCGCCATCACCGAATCCAGCAGCGAGAAGTCTGAGGCATAGGCCAGTGCGCACATGTGCAGCGCCGGATCGTCCGGCAGCTTGGCCGCGGTACGGATCCAGATGTTGATCTTGCCATCGGGAATTTTGGTGCCGAAATAACGCTGGAACTCGACCGGGCGCAGCTCGATCGGCCGGTCGGATTCATAATAGCGCCGGATGAAGTCCGGCATTTCGATCGTGGGGTGCTTCGCCAGTTCTTCCGCGCTGAGCTTTTCTGGCGGCGGGACGTCGGGCATCTGGTCCTGGTGGTCGAACGAATCCGGCTCTTCGACGTGAAACGACACCATCATCGAGAAGATCGCCTGGCCATGCTGGATCGCGGTGACGCGGCGGGTCGAATAGCTCTTGCCGTCGCGCAGCCGCTCGACCTCGTAGATGATCGGGATGGCGGGGTCGCCCGGCAGGATGAAATAGCAGTGCAGTGAATGCGGAAAGCGGCCCTCGACGGTGCGGCATGACGCCACCATCGCCTGGCCGATCACCTGGCCGCCGAATACCCGCTGCCAGCGCGTCTTCGGACTGGTGCCGCGGAACATGTTCACCTCAAGCGTCTCGAGGTTGAGAATATCCAGCAGGTCGATCAGGCTCTTGGACATCGAAGGTCTTTCCGTCGGCGGCGGCACGGGCAATCGGGCCGCGCCTCGCGGCGCCGCCCTTGTTTCCGTTCCTGTTTCGCCCAGCTATAAGCGCGAGGCAACAGCGGGTACGGAACATCATGGCGGCACAACGAGGCATTGTCATTGGCGGCGGCGCATTTGCCGGTCTGGCTCTGGCGCTGGCGCTGCGCCAGGGCCTTGGCGAGGGCATCCCGATCATCGTTGCCGACCCCGCGCTGGCGTCGCAGCCGAGCCGCGATCAGCGCGCCACTGCCATCGTTGCCGCATGCCGCCGCCTGTTCGAGGCAATTGGCGTGTGGGATGCCGTGTCGGCGCAGGCGCAGCCGATCCTTGACATGGTGGTGACCGACTCCAAGGTCGAAGACGCGACCCGACCGGTGTTCCTGACCTTCGCCGGCGAGGTCGAGCCGGGCACGCCGTTCGCGCACATGGTCGAGAACCGGCTCCTGATCGACGAACTGGTCGTGCGCGCCTCCGCCGCCGGCATCGACCTGCGCGCCACCCCGGTAACAACTTACAAATCCCGGCCCGACGGCATCAGCGTTACGCTCGGCGACGGCAGCGTGATCGAAGCCAGCCTTCTGGTTGCCGCCGACGGCGCGCGCTCGAAGCTGCGCGAACGCGCGGGGATCGCCACCCATGGCTGGGACTACGACCAGTCCGGCATCGTCGTCACGGTGGGCCATGAGCGCGACCATCACGGCCGCGCGGAAGAACATTTCCTGCCGGCAGGCCCGTTCGCGATCCTGCCGCTGACCGGCAATCGCTCGTCGCTGGTCTGGACCGAGAAGCGCGCCGAAGCCACGCGCATGGTCGCGCTGCCGGAGGAGGAGTTTCACGCCGAGCTCGAGCAGCGCTTCGGCCTGCATCTCGGCGAGGTCAAGGTTCTGGACAAGCCGCGCGCGTTTCCGCTCGGCTATTTCGTGGCGCGCTCCTTCATCGGCGAGCGTCTCGCTTTGATCGGCGACGCCGCCCACGTGATTCATCCGATCGCGGGGCAGGGCCTCAACATGGGCCTCAAGGACGTCGCGGCGCTGGCGGAAACCATTGTCGATGCCGCGCGGCTCGGCGTCGATTTCGGCCAGACCGACGTGCTGGAGCGCTACCAGAGCTGGCGCCGCTTCGACACCATGGCGATGGGCGTCGCCACCAACGCGCTCAACCTGCTGTTCTCGAACAAGTCGCCGGTGCTGCGCAGCATTCGCGACATCGGGTTGGGGATCGTCGATCGCCTGCCGCCGCTGAAGAGCGTATTCATCAAACAGGCCGCCGGATTATCCGGCGAAATCCCGCGGCTGCTGAAGGGCGAGGCGCTGTAGCAACGACAAACTGTCGTTCCGGGATGTAGCAGACGGCGAAGCCGGCTGACGGAGGCCCGGAAGCCCGAGATGACGATCACCATCTCCAGGTTCTCCGCCACTCCAACTGGAGTGGCGGAGGTTCGCTCGCAGCTTGCGCTGCTCGCCCCCCCGGAATGACAGAGTGTTAGTCGATCTTTCTGGCTTCTTCCGGCAGCATGATCGGGATGCCGTCGCGGATCGGGTAGGCGAGTTTGGCCTTGCGGGAGATCAGCTCCTGCCGGTCGGCGTCGAATTCCAGCGCGCCTTTGGTGAGCGGGCAGACCAGGATTTCCAGCAGCTTGCGATCGACGCTGGCTTCGGGGCGTTCGGCGGCGGTGGTCATGGCAGCTCCGGCAGGTCGACGATCAGGAAGGTAATTGTAGCAAGGGAAGGCGATGCGGCACAATTGCCGCGGGCATTGGCGCCGCTGCTATTGCAGGCCGGTTTCGCCGCTGTTGCGCTTCTTGGCGAGGTCCATCTCGGTTACCGCGATCAGGATCTCGGCGCGGGTCTTGAGGTCCGGAGCCTCCAGCATCGCCTGCTTCTCCGGCGGGCCATAGGGCGACATCATGGCGAGCGCGTTGACCAGCGCCTCGTTCGGCGCGTTCTCTATGCCGTCCCAGTCGACCTTCAGGTTATTGGCCTCGAGGAAGTCGGTCAGCACCGCCAGCAATGCCGCGCGGTCGACCTGTTCCTCGCCCTTGCGCGCCGTGAAGTCGTCGAGGAACGGGAAATAGTCGACTTTGCACTGCCGATACGCGGTCAGCACCACCAGCTCCTCCTTCACCTGGAAGCGGGCGACGCCGGTCAGTTCGAGGATGTAGCGGCCATCGCCGGATTCGGCGAGCTGGGTGATGCGGCCGACGCAGCCGACGCGGAATAACGCGGGCTTTTCCTCGTCCGGGGAATGCGACGCGTCGGGCTGGATCATGCCGATCAGCCGATGACCGTCGCGAAACGAATCGTCGATCATCGCCAGATAGCGCTGTTCGAACACGTTGAGCGGCATCTGGCCGCGCGGCAGCAGCAGCGCGCCCGGCAGCGGGAACACCGGGATCACCTCGGGGAGGTCTCCGGGCCCGCGATAATCGGCATTGATGGGCATGTCCGGTTCCGTTTCCTGCGAAGTGAAGGCTGTTACGAGAACAGGATCGTCGAGAGACGCTTGCGGCCGTCGAGCGTGGCTTCGTCGGTCGGTCCCCACGCTTCGAAAAACTGCACCAGCTGCTTGCGGGCGCCGTCCTCGTCCCACTTGCGGTCGCGCTTGACGATTTCAAGCAGGTGATTGGTTGCCTCCGCGCGCTGGTTGGCGGCATTCAGCGCAGTGGCGAGGTCGAAGCGGGCCTGATGGTCGAGCGGGTCGGCGGCGACCTTCTGTTCCAGCTCGGTGATCGGGCCGAGCGCGGCGGCCTGCTCGATCAGGTCGATCTTGGCCTGCACGGCCTTGACCACGGCGTCCTCGCGATTGGCGGCGGGCACCAGCTCCAGCGTCTGCCTGGCCTGCTCGATAGCGCCAGTCTCGACATAGCAGCGCGCCAGCCCGGCCAGCGCCGGGATCGAGGCCGCGTCGGCCGCGATGATCTCGGCATAGATGGCAGCCGCGCCGGCCGAATCGCCCTCGGCCAGCACGCCTTCGGCTTCCTGCAGCAGTTCGGCGGTGGTCGGCTCGGCGCCGGGCATGCCGGCGGTCAGCTTGTCGATGAAGGCGGTGACCTGGCTCTCCGGCACCGCGCCCATGAATCCGTCGGCCGGCTGGCCGTTCACGAAGGCGATCACGGCCGGGATCGACTGGATGCCCATCTGGCCCGGGATCTCCGGATATTCGTCGATATTCATCTTGACCAGCTTCACCTTGCCGCGGGCGGCGGTGACGGCCTTCTCGATAATCGGCGTCAGCGTCCGGCACGGGCCGCACCACGGCGCCCAGAAGTCGATCAGCACCGGCTGGCGCTTGGATTCCTCGATCACGTCCTTGACGAAGGTCTGCGTGGTCGTTTCCTTGATGAGATCGCCCGCTGCCTGCGGTGCTGCGCCGCTTTGTTCCAGAATGGTCACGTGAACCTCACCTGATGTCGAAATGTTTGAAAAAATTTGTGCCGCGTCCGTCCGGCGTGATGCTTAAATGGCGCTCGTGGCAGCAATTTGCAATCGGGCGAAATCGCCGCAAACGCGTCGATGGTGTCGCAACGGTGCGGTTTTGCCGTTTTCGGGGCGATTCGCGGTCGATTCGGCGCCGCGAGCGGGGTTAATGGCGATTAACCCCGTAATTCCCCGGGGAAGTCTTTGGTGAAGTCTTGCTGTTGCATTCGGCTCCGGCATTTGGCATAGGTCTGCGCGTTGGCGGCGCGCAAGCGGCGCCCTACTTCTCGGATGCGGGTGTAGCTCAGTGGTAGAGCACGACCTTGCCAAGGTCGGGGTCGAGGGTTCGAATCCCTTCGCCCGCTCCAGAATTTCTTGGCTCTATGTTTGGCACTTCGATGACAGGCCGCCGCAAGGCGGCCTTGTCGTATCTGGGGTGCAAGCGCTCGCTTGAAATCGCCGGGCGTTGGGCAGACAATCCCGGCGCTCACTGGGTGCGGGACTGACGATGCCGGCTAAAACGGATTCCAACCTCGAAATCGCCAGGCGTGCCAATGACGAGGCGCGCGCCGACTTTGCTACCTGGTTGATGATGGCCAAGCTCAACAGCATCGACGCGCTGCCGCAGGAATCGCAAGGCTTCTTCGCCGGCTATCGTGCGCTGGCCGCGCGCGGCAAGTCGTCCGAGGCGACCGCAGCCGAGACCACCATACAGCTCGTGTACCGGAGCTATTATTCCCGCATGGGCGGCACCGGCACGGCCCCCATCATCAAGACCGCGCCGAAAGCCCGAATCATGTCTGACAACCTTGGCGGCGACAACGTCACGCCGTTCCGCAAGATCAAGCCGACCCCGCCGCCGCGCGAAAAGAAGAAGCTGCCCGTGGCGCTGATCTTCATCGGTTTGGTCGCCCTGGCGGTGCTGTACAATTATCTCACCAAGGGGACGCTTTGAGCGCAGCCGCATGGCCTGAGCTGAATTATCCGGCTTGGCGCGAAAGCGCCGAGACGCTGCAGCTATGGACTCAGATAGTAGGCAAGATACGGCTGTCGAAAACATCGTGGCTCAATCACTCCTGGCATGTCGTGCTCTATGTGACGACGCGCGGGCTGACGACGTCGTCGATCCCTGACGGCGCCGGAAGCTTCGAGATCGCATTCGACTTCATTGATCACGTGCTGCGCATCGACACCTCCGACGGCGCGCGCCGGCAACTGCCGTTGCGGCCGCAATCGGTAGCTAGCTTCTATGCCGAACTGCAGGTGGCGCTCGCCGAACTCGGTATCGCCGTCGAGATCGATGACCTGCCGAACGAAGTCGCCGCGCCGATCCGGTTCAGCGAGGATCACAGCCACGCCAGCTATGATGCCGACGCCGTCGGCCGCTTCGGACAGTTGCTGCGGCAGGCCGACCGGGTGTTCAAACAATTCCGCACCGGCTTTCTCGGCAAGGCCAGTCCGGTACATTTCTTCTGGGGCAGCTTCGATTTCGCGGTGACGCGCTTCTCCGGACGCCCTGCCCCGCCGCATCCCGGCGGCGTGCCGCATTTGTCCGATGCCGTCGCGCGCGAGGCCTATTCGCACGAAGTGAGCAGCGCCGGCTTCTGGCCCGGCGGCGGCGCGATCGATTATCCCGCGTTCTATTCCTACGCCTATCCCGCCCCCGAGGGCTTTGCCGACGCGCGCGTGCAGCCGGAAGCCGCGTTCTTCAGCAAGGAGCTCGGCGAATTCATTCTGCCGTATGACGCTGTACGAACCGCCGCCGATCCGGACGCCGTGCTGCTGCAGTTCCTGCAAAGCACCTATGAGGCCGCGGCTACTCTGGCGAAGTGGGATCGCGCCGCGCTGGAATGCACGATGGGAGAACCCGGACGGCCGCGCCCATCGTAGTTCCACTCGCGATATCTGCTGCGCGCCGCCCGAGGGTTCCTGCCTGACTTCGCCAAGATTTGCCAAGACATGGATCGATGGCTGTGTGTGCGCGCCTGACTCGTACCAGCGGATGCGATGAGAAGCTATCCGTTGTCGCAATGCAGCGGATGGCCGCACTATCACTTTGCGTTGCACGCCCTACGCAGCACTTGGCGCGGCAAAAACATGTGGTAGCATTTGACGTCTGCTCAACCGCCGACCAATAAAATCGTCTCGTAGGTTCAAACAAGACATCGCAGCCGCAACGAGCTGCACAGGGAGTGACACGATGACATCGATGTTTCGTCGATCCGTGCTCGCATGCGCCACCGTCCTCGCCATCGCCGGGATAGGTCACGCCAGCGCTCAGGAAAAGCTCAAGAGCTACAAATCCGACACCAAGGACTTCTGGACCAACCCGCCCGATGACTGGTTCCTCGGCGATGAGACCGAAGCCCAGAAGGGGCTGGCGCCGCCGTCCGGGCCGCCGACCGGCGCGTCCGACGCCGAACTTGCGGCGATGATGAAGAAGATCAAACTTCCGGAAGGATTCAAGATCGAGGTCTATGCCTCCGGCGTGCTCGCGGCGCGGCAGATGGCGTGGGGCGATAACGGCACGCTGTTCGTCGGCTCGTTCGGTCTCGGCAACGTCTATGCGATCACCGACAAGGGCGGCAAGAAAGAGGTCAAGACCGTCATCAAGGGCTTGAAGATGCCGACCGGCATCGCTTTCCAGGGCGGCGCGCTCTACGTCATCGATATCGACAAGCTGATCCGTTACGACAACGCCGAAGCCAATCTCGACAAGCTTGGCGCCGGCAAGGTGGTGTATGACGACATGCCGTCTTACGCCGCGCATGGCTGGAAGTATCTGGCGCCGGACAAGGACGGCTGGTTCTACGTGCCGTTCGGACCTCCCTTCAACATCGGCATCCCGCCGACGTCGCTTTCGCAGATCCGCCGCGTCGATCCGAAGACCGGCAATGCGGAAATCGTGGCGCTCGGCGTTCGCAACAGCGTCGGCGGCGACGTCGATCCGCGCACCGGCAAGTACTGGTTCACCGAGAATGCCCGCGACTGGATCAGCGACGACATGCCGAGCGACAAGCTCAACATGATCTCGAAGCTTGGCGAGCATTTCGGCTATCCGCATTGTCATCAGGGCGACATGCCGGATCCGAAGTTCGCGATGGGGCACCAGTGCTCGGAGTTCACGCCGCCGGTGTTGAACCTCGGCGCGCATGTCGCTCCCTTGGGGATGAAGTTCTATACCGGCGATCAATTCCCCGCCGCCTACAAAAACAACATCTTCATCGCCGAGCACGGTTCCTGGAACCGGCATAAGTACCAGGGTGCACGCATCAAGCGCGTGATCGCCGGTCCCGACGGCAAGAACGCCAGGCAGGAGATCTTTGCGTCCGGCTGGATCGAGGGTGACCAGGGCTATCTTGGTCGTCCCGCCGATATCGTGCTGGCCAAGGATGGCTCGTTGCTGGTGGCCGACGACTGGGCGGGTGCGGTGTACCGCATCAGCTACAGCAAGTAAGGCTGCGCACGTGACGTCGGAGAGGCGGCGCACTGCTCTCTCCACGTCATTGCGAGCGTAGCGAAGCAATCCAGTGCTTTCTTCACCTGTCGCCTGGATTGCTTCGTCGCTCTGCGCCTCGCAATGAAGGCCGATGGGTCGGAAATGGAATGCGTATGATGAGATTGCTGTCTGCCGTCGCACTCTGTTTCTTATTTTCGAGTGTGCCGGCGTCGCACGCCGCCGACCTAGCCGCCGGCAAGGAGAAGGCCGAACTTTGCAGTGGCTGTCACGGCGAGAACGGCAATTCGCAGATCGAGAATATTCCGTCGCTGGCGGCGCAGCCCGACGCGTTCATCCAGTGGCAGCTGGTGTTTTTCCGCAGTGGCACACGGAAGAACGAGCAGATGCAGCCGGTCGTGGAGCCCCTGACGAATGACGACATCCGCAATCTCGCGGCGTATTTTGCGTCGCTGCCGCCGCCGCCAAAAAAGCCGGATGACAACCCCGATCTCTCGGCAAAGGGCGCGCAGGCCGCCGTCGGCCGGCGTTGCGCGTCATGCCACGGAGAATCCTTTGCCGGCACCAAGGCGGTGGCGCGCATCGCCGGCCAGCGCGAGGAATATCTCGTCAAGGCGCTGCACGATTACAAGTCCAGCGCCCGCTCCGGCGGCGGCATGGCCGCGATGGCCGATGTCGCCTTTCCGTTGAGCGAAGAGGAAATCACCGCAATGGCGCATTACTTCGCGCATCTGTGAGCTTCGCCAAGCGCTGTCGTCCCGGACAAGTGAGCAAAGCGAACGCCGATCCGGGACCCATACACGCTGGAAAATGTGCTGCGCGGTTGCCGCCTCTGACTAACCATTGCGGACGGAGGTTATGGGGCCCGGCTTGCGCTTGCGCTGATGCGCGAGCTTGCCGGGACGACCACGCTACGCGCGCGCGTTCTCATACGTCTTGAGGTGCGTATAGATTACCCGCAGCTTCGGCACCGGCATTTTGGCGGCGTCGGCGCGGGCGATCAGGTCGCCGATGATCTGGTCGGCCTCGATCGGTGCGCCGATCAAAATGTCGCGGAACATCGAAGCGGTGAGCTTGGAGCCCACTGCAGTCAGCATGCCTACGGTGCGTTCGAGAAACGCGGCGCGCGGCGCAAAGCCGTTGGCAGATGCCACCGAGGCGCATTCGTCGCGGACGCCGAGGATGAAATCACGGCCGTCGGGGGCTGCAATGATATCGCCTATGGCCGCGCGCATCACGCTGGTGGCGCCTGCGATGGTCGCCAGGAATACCCACTTCTCCCACATGTCATGCAGGATGGTGGTGCTGGGCTTGCCGTCGAAATTTCCGGACGCCATGACGGCGGCGAGTTTCTGTAACCGCGCCGACATTGAGCCGTTGCGCTCGCCGAAGCTCAGCGCCTGCATCGGCGTCATCTGCACCACCTCGCGCTGCGCGTTCAGCGTCGCGGCGATCTGGCACTGACCGCCCATCACATGGGCTGCGCCGAACTTCTGCTCCAGCACGTCGAGGTGCCGCATGCCGTTGAGCATCGGGATAATCGCGGTGTCGGGTCCGACCGCGGGCGCGAACGACGCGATGGCGTCGTCGAGATCGAACGCCTTGCAGCTCAGCAGCACGGCATCGAATTTTTCCGTGAACGCGCCGGCCTGCAGCGTCGGCGGATTCTTCAGCGTGATATCGCCATGCGGGCTCTTGATTACCAGACCTGCGCCGGCCAGTTCGGCAGCGCGCTTTGCTCGCACCAGGAAAGTGACGTCATTGCCAGCCTGCAGCAGCCTGCCGCCGAAGTATCCGCCGATCGCACCGGCGCCGACCACGAGAATACGCATGGGTAATGTCCTTGATGGTTAGTTGAAACGATCTTGGCTACGCCCTCATCCCGAGGAGCGGCCACTTGGCCGCGTCTCGAGGGACGCGGGATGAACATCCTCATGGTTCGAGACGGCGCAAGGGCGCCTCCTCACCATGAGGGCATGCACTACCACTTCTCCCCGAACGGGCGAATTTCCAGCTCGAATGTCCAGGCGCTGCGCGGCTGCTGGTAGAGCTGCCAGTAGGATGCGGCGACCGAGGCCGGCGGCATCAGCAGGTCGGGATTGTCGAGCGCCTCCTTGCCCCACATCGCCTCGCGGCGCTCGCGCACCCAGGCGGTATCGACGCCGGAATCGATGATCAGATGCGCGACGTGAATGTTCTTCGGCCCGAGCTCGCGGGCTATCGATTGGGCGATCGCACGCAGCCCGAACTTGGCGGCGGCGAAAGCGGCAAATCCCGAGCCGCCACGCAGACTGGCGGTGGCGCCGGTGAAGAAGATATTGCCCTGCCCGCGCGCCAGCATCAGCCGCGCCGCCTCGCGCCCGGCGAGGAAGCCGGAATAGCACGCCATCTCCCAGACTTTGCGGAATACCCGCTCGGTGGTCTCCAGGATCGGGAAATTGACGTTGGCGCCGATGTTGAAGATGCAGACTTCGAGCGGCGCGTGCGCATCGGCGTCGTTCAGGAAGGCGGTGACCTCCTCCTCCTTGCGCGCATCCAGCGAGCGCGCCACGATGGTGCCGCCCATCGCCTCGATCTCCGCGACCAGAGGCGCCAGCTTGTCGCCATTGCGGCGACCGGCGAACACCGTGAAACCTTCGGCGGCAAATTTTTTGGCGATCTCCGAGCCGATGAAATCGCCGGCGCCGATCACAGCGACCGTGGCGTTGCGTTTTTGCACGGGGTGCTCCGTCATTTGCCGGCGCCGGAAAACAGATCCTCGATCTCGCGGAGCTGTTCCTTGCCGTAATACATTTCGTTGCCGACGAAGAAAGTGGGAGAGCCGAACGCGCCGCGCTCAACGGCGTCCTGCGTGTTGACGACGAGTTTCGCTTTCACCTCCGGCTCCTGCGCGCGCGTGAACAATCTGGCGGCATCAATGCCCGACGAATTCAGCGCGGCAAGCGCGATCTCCGGATCGTCCATCTTTTTCGGCTCGCGCCACATGTGATGGAACGCCGCCTCGACGTACTTCTTGAACACACCTTCGATCTGCGCGGCGATCGCCGCGCGCATCAGGTTCAGCGTATTCACCGGGAAGAACGGGTTCATCACATAGGGGGCGACCTGGAAGCGCTTGACGAAGCGCTCGGTCTCCAGCGCGTGGAATTCGCGCTTGTTCTTGATGCCGGCCAGTGATTCCGCCGGCGACTTGTTGTTGGTGGCCTTGAAGATGCCGCCGAGCAGCACCGGCACGTATTCGAACTTCGCGCCGCTGCGCGCTTCGATCGCCGGGATCGCCTCATGGCTGAGGAAGGCGTTGGGGCTGCCGAAATCGAACAGGAATTGCGGGGCTGGTGCGGTCACGAAAGGCTCCCTTGAATGCCGGCAGCCTCTTCCGGGCAGCCTTATATGACAAGTGTCATTTCAAGGAGCCTATCGGCTCGATGCGGCGGGATCAACCGGCTGTCGCTGCAATGTGATGGCGGAAGTAAGCCGCAAGAGGTGCGCGCGGATATCGCCCGGCCAGTCGGCGATCAGCGCCGCAAAGCGTGCTTCATCGCCGGCAAACAGCGCGCGCGCGGCTTCCTCGAAGTGTGGCCGGTCGCCGGCCATCGCCGACATGAAATGATAGGCGGCATCGCGGGCCGCGCGAATCCGGTCGGCGTCGGCGTGAACGCGCCGGGCCTCTTCGACCAGTTTGCGTAGCGCCACCGACGCGCCGCCGGGGCGTGCATTGAGCCAGTCCCAATGCCGCGGCAGCAGCGTCACCTCGCGCGACACTACGCCGAGCTTCGGCCGGCCGCGGCCGCGCGGCGCAGTCTCCACGGCGCTTTCCAGCGGCGGCTGAGGCAGGCGGGCGACGATCTCGCGGTGGCTGCCGCGAAGGTCCAGGTCGATCGCGCGGCCTGTGCGGTCGTCGAAGATCAGAATCGGCGCGGCAATGGCGCCGCCGGATGCCATCTTCACCGCAATTGCCACCTCGGCCAGTGGTCCGGTCGCCAGCAATCGGTCGCCGGCGAATGCACTAAAGCCGATCGAAAGAGTTCTGGTCATGGTCTGCACCTGTTGTCTAATGACGGTAATAGAGATGCTTATTTATGCCCGGGTAATATTATTGTCAATAATACCCGGGTGATAATATTGCCTGCCGAAACGCCCTTCCCCGAACCTGAGGACCGCCATGCTCACTGTCCATCACCTCAATAATTCCCGTTCGCAGCGGGTGCTGTGGCTGCTCGAAGAGCTAGGCGTGCCCTATGAGATCGTTCGCTACCAGCGTCTGCCGACCATGCTGGCGCCGCCGGAATTGCGCGCGATCCATCCGCTCGGCAAGTCGCCGGTCATCACCGACAACGGCAACACCATCGCCGAGTCCGGCGCCATCATCGAATATATCGTCGGCACTTACGGCGAAGGCCGGCTGATCCCGCCGGTGGGCACGCCGGAGCGGCTGCGCTTCACCTATTGGCTGCATTACGCCGAAGGCTCGGCGATGCCGCCGCTGCTGATGAAGCTGATCTTTGGTTTCATGCCGAAGCGTGCGCCGCTGCTGCTGCGTCCGCTGGTCAAGGCGATCTCGGCCAAGGCGCTGGATACGATGGTCAATCCGCAGCTCAAGCAGCACATGGCATTTTGGGAAGGCGAGCTCGGCAAGAGCGAATGGTTCGCGGGCGGGGATTTCACCGCGGCGGACATTCAGATGAGCTTCCCGCTGGAAGCTGCCGCCGGCCGCGCGGGGCTTGCACAGGGGCATCCGAAGGCGATGGCATTTCTGGCGAAGATCCACGCCCGGCCCGCCTACCAGCGTGCGCTGGAAAAAGGCGGGCCGTACTCGGTGGGCCGCTAGTTCAGACGGCTGGAAAACCGAACAGTTTTTGCGGATTGGTGGTGAGGATGCGGTTGCGAACCGCTTCGTCAGGCACCCAGTCTGCGAGCAGGTCGAGCAGTTCGTTTACACCCATCATGACGTCCCAGTTGGCGACATGCGGCCAGTCGGATCCCCAGACGCAACGGTCCGGATTGGCTTCGACCAGCAGCCGCGCGAAGGGGATCGTGTCGCTGTAGGGCGGCCGGCCTTCGACGCTGGTGCGATAGGCGCCGGACAGACGCACCCATGCGCCGTCACGCACCACGCCGAGCAGGGCCTGGAAGCCCTGATCGTCCACGCCACGCGAGGTTGGGAAGTGACCCATGTGGTCGATCAGGAACGGCACCGGCAGCTTCGCAAAGCGCGACGCCAGCGGCGGGATGTCCTTGGCATCGATCAGGAACTGGAGATGCCAGCCCATCTCGCGACAAAGCGCTGCGTAGTCTTCCAGCTGCGAGAAGCCCACGCCGCCGCCGTACAGCACGTTGATGCGCAGGCCGACTACGCCGGCCTCCTTCAGCGCTGCCTTGTCCTTCTCCGGACAATCCAGCGGAATCACGGCGATGCCGCGCAGCCGCTGCCGGTTGGCGCTGAGCGCGTCGACCAGCAGGCGGTTGTCGGTGCCGTGCACGCTGACTTGCGTCAGCACGCCGTAGGTCGCGCCGGTGGCGTCCAGCATCGACAGATAGGACGCTGCCGTCGCTTCCGGCGGCGTGTAGCTGCGTTCGGCCACGAACGGATATTCCGGCGGCAGGCCGATGACATGGGCGTGGGTATCGACGGCGCCGCGCGGCACGGTGAACCGTGTCGCGCCGCGCTGGATCGGTTGCGGCCCCGGGCAAGCCCGGGGTTCGCCGTGGGATGAATCAGGCGTCTGCATAAAGAATACGTCCGCGCGTTTCAGGCAGCGCAAACGCTGCAATGAAGAACAGGCCGTAGGCCAGCACCGCGAAGATGGCGATGGCATTGCCGAGGCTGGTGGTGGTGGACAGGGCGCCGACCAGGAACGGGAACAGCGCACCGACGCCGCGGCCGAAATTGTAGCAGAAGCCCTGGCCCGAGCCACGCAGACGGGTCGGATAGAGCTCGGTCAGGAACGCGCCCATGCCCGAGAAGTAGCCCGAGGCGAAGAAGCCGAGCGGGAAGCCCAGGACCCACAGCATTTCGTTGGTCAGCGGCACCTGCGTGTAGACCAGGATCACGGCGATGGCGCCGAGCGAGAAGGTCAGGAACAGGTTGCGCCGGCCGATACGATCGGCGAGCCAGGCACCGACCAGATAGCCGACGAAGGAGCCGACGATCAGAGCGGAGAGATAGCCGGTCGACGACACGATCGACAGCTTGCGCTCGGTGGTGAGAAAGCGCGGCACCCAGAAGGTGATCGCGTAGTATCCGCCCTGACAACCGGTCGCGGCGAGCGAGGCCAGGATCGTCGTCTTCAGCATCGGGCCGGCGAAAATCTCGCTCAGCTTCGGCCGGTCGCCGGTCGCCTTCTGTCGCGCGCGGGTCTCGACGGAGATCTTCGGCTCTTCCACGTAGCGACGCAGATACAGCACCAGCAAAGCCGGCAATGCGCCGATCGCGAACATCCAGCGCCATGCGATTTCCGGCGGCAGATAGGAGAACAGGATCGCTTGCGACAGCACGGCAAGACCCCAGCCGATTGCCCAGCCGGATTGCACCGAGCCGACCGCGCGGCCGCGATACTGCGGACGGATCGCCTCGCCCATCAGCACGGCGCCTGCGGCCCACTCACCGCCGAAGCCAAGGCCGAGCAGTGCACGGGCGACCAGCAGCTGGTCGAAGTTCTGCACGAAGGCGCAGACCAGCGAGAAGAACGAGAACCACAGGATGGTGATCTGCAGGGTGCGGACGCGGCCGATGCGGTCGGCAAGATAGCCGCCGAGCCAGCCGCCGATCGCGGAGGCGAGCAGCGTGACAGTGCCGGCGAGGCCGGCGGTGCCGGGATCGACTTTCCACATCACGATGATGGTGCCGATCACCAGCGGGTAGATCATGAAGTCCATGCCGTCGAGCGCCCAGCCCGTGGCGCAGGCCCAGAACGTGCGCCGTTCCGGCTGGTTCATGTCTCGATAGAAAGCAAGAAGGCTGGTGTCTTCGATCTCTGCGCGCTCAATCGCGCCGGGATCGGCCGGTCTGTTATCGCTCATAATAATGTTTCCCCCGTAAGCTGTTGGTGGCCCTACGGCTATTGCCGGGACCTGTAGGATCAACGGACGTCAGTATCCTGATGCCTCTGCGCCACGCGTACGCGGATCAGGTGCGCCGAGCAAGCCGTCAGGTATCACGGCAATCGAATTTGCCGACGTCTGGCCCATCGGCTCGATGACCCGATGGCCCATCACTTTCAACGCCGTCAGCGTCTCCTCGGAAAATCCGCGCTCGATGCGCACCTCGTCCGGCAACCACTGGTGATGCAGGCGTGGCGCGGCAACGGCTGATGTAACGTCAAGGCGATAGTCTAGCACGTTGACGATGACTTGCAGCACGGTGGAGATGATGCGGCTGCCGCCGGGCGAGCCCGTCACCAGAACAGGATTACCGTCCTTCAGCACGATGGTTGGCGACATCGATGACAGCGGCCGCTTGCCCGGACCCGGCAGGTTGGCTTCAAAGCCGACCAGGCCGAAGGCGTTCGACGCGCCGGGCGCGGCGGTGAAATCGTCAAGCTCGTTATTGAGCAGCACGCCGGTGCCCTCGGCGACGAGGCCGACGCCGTAGGGAAAGTTCAATGTGTAGGTGTTGCTCACCGCATTGCCGGCGGCATCGACCACCGAATAATGCGTGGTGTTGCTGCCTTCGCGCGGCGGCACCGCGGACAGCGCATCGGTCCACGGCGTCGCGTGCGCAAGGTCGATCGAGGCACGCTGCTTTGCGGCGTAGTCCTTCGACAGCAGCGTGATGATCGGCGCGTTGACGAAGGCGGGATCGCCGAGATAGCGCGCGCGGTCGGCGTAAGCCCGCTTCATCGCCTCGATCAGGAGATGCAGCGATGGCGCGGCGCCCTGCGTCATCTCCCCCATCGGAAAGCCTTCGAGGATATTCAGCGTCTCGACCAGCACCGTGCCTCCGGACGACGGCAGCGGCATCGAGACGATGTCGTAGCCGCGGTAATGGCCACGTACCGGCGGGCGAATGACCGGCTGGTAGTTCTTCAGATCATCGATCGTAAAAATCCCGCCGGCCGCCTTGATGCCATCGACCAGCTTTTCCGCGACAGGTCCTTGATAGAAACCGCGGGGTCCCTGTGCCGCGATCGCGGACAATGTCGTCGCCAGATCGCCTTGCACGAGCGTGTCGCCGGGACGCAGCGCGGTGCCGTCGGCGCGCGTGATCATGCGTAGCGACTTCGGCCAGCGCGACAGTCGGCGGCGCCAGTCCGGCAGGGTGTCGGCCAGATCGTCCGCCAGCACGAAGCCATCGCGCGCGAGCGCAATCGCCGGCTGCAGCATGTCGGAGAGCGTGAACTTGCCGGAGCCGTATTTCTCCAGCGCCAATGCGAGGCCCGCGACCGTGCCGGGAACGCCGATGCCGAGCGCGGAGTCGCGCGACTTCGCGATGTCCGGCTGGCCGTCTGTGCCCAGGAACATATCGCGCGTCGTCGCGGCCGGGGCGGTTTCGCGGTAATCGATGGCGATGTCCTCTTGGCGGTCGGCGGAGTGGATCACCATGAAGCCGCCGCCGCCGATATTGCCGGCGCGCGGATAAGTCACCGCCATCGCAAAGCCGGTCGCCACCGCGGCATCCACGGCGTTGCCGCCGCGCGCCATCACGTCGGCGCCGACCTTTGCCGCGATCTTTTCCTGCGCGACAACCATGCCGTGTTTGGCCGCGGCCGCACGCGCGTTGCTCGCTGGCGCCGGCGTGTAGATGCTGCGCTGCTCCTGGGCGTGGGCAGTTGCGTAATCGACCACGACGAATAGTGAAGCAGCCATCAAGACGCGGCGGAAAGACATCAATCGGATCATAGGTCGCTCCTGACGGCGGCCGTCTTGATCGCGCCGCCTTGGTGAATCCTATATGCATTGCGAACGAACTGGCACAATCGTGTGATTCGCGGAGACCCCTTGATGGCCATGGCCGCCGCTGCACACGCTACCGATGAATTGCCCGCGACCTACCCGCCGCGTTCCGCGGTGGTCGGTTGGATGTTTTTCGACTGGGCTGCGCAGCCCTATTTCAGCCTGATTACCACCTTCGTGTTCGCGCCCTATTTCGCCACTCGCGTGGCGGCGGATGCGGCTTCCGGGCAATCGATGTGGGGCTTCGCTACCGCCGCAGCCGGGCTGGTGATCGCTTTGGCCTCGCCGGTGCTCGGCGCCATCGCGGATGCCAGTGGCCGCCGCAAGCCGTGGATTGCTGCATTCGGCGCGATTTTCGTGATCGGCGCCAGCATCATGTGGATCGGCAAGCCGGGAAATCCCGATGTCATCCTGCCGCTGTTGATCGCCTACGGCTTTGCGACCATCGGCGTCGAATTCGCGACTGTGTTCAATAACGCAATGATGCCGCAACTGGTGCCGCCTGACAAAATAGGCCGGCTGTCCGGCTCCGGTTGGGCGCTGGGGTATGTCGGCGGCATTCTCAGCCTGATTGTGGTGCTCGGCTTCATGGCCGCCAATCCCATCACCGGCCGTACGCTGTTCGGGCTGATACCGATCCTCGGCCTCGACCCCGCGAGTTTCGAGGGCGACCGGATTACCGGGCCGCTGAGCGGGCTGTGGTTTGTGGTCTTCGTGCTGCCGATGTTCCTGCTGACGCCGGATTTTCCCGCCAAGCTGTCCGCGCGTCGCGCGCTTCAGGAAGGACTGGGCGATCTCCGGGAGACGTTGCGCGAATTGCCGCGGCATCGCTCGATGATGGCGTTCCTGATCGCCAACATGATCTATACCGACGGTCTGGTGTCGTTGTTCGCGTTCGGCGGCATCTACGCCGCCGGCACCTTTGGCTGGAACACAATTCAGATCGGCAGCTTCGGTATCACGCTGGCGGTGGCCGGCACGATCGGCGCCTTCATCGGCGGCCGGCTCGACGATGCGCTGGGACCGAAGCGCGTGATCGCCGGCAGCATGTCGCTGCTGCTGCTCTCGATCGTTGGCATCCTGATGATCGACAAGACCACGATTTTGTTCTGGAGCGTGACGCCGCCAGTGCCGGGTGGTGGATTGTTCGCGGCCCCTGCGGAGAAGGCCTATCTGCTTTTGGGATGTCTGATCGGCATGGCCGGCGGCCCGTTACAGGCGGCGTCGCGCACGCTGCTGATCCGCATGGCGCCGCAGGACCGCATCGCGCAGTTCTTTGGGCTGTTCGCGCTGACCGGCAAGGTCACGTCCTTCATCGGCCCGCTGCTGATCGGCATCGTCACCGCTGTCACTGCGAGCCAGAAGGCCGGCATGGCCGTGCTGGTGTTGTTCTTCGTGGCCGGGCTGGTGTTGCTGGCCCGGGTGCGCGAAGAGCCCGTCGAAATCTAGCTGCGCGCGCCGCACCAGCCACTGCGCCGGCCACCGGTGTAGCCGCGGGCATGGCCGCTGCCGAGCAGCGCTGCTGATACGTTCGGCGAGCGCTTCGTCGCGACATCGGCAACCACGCGGCCGGGATATTTGTCAGGTCCGATATTGTAGATCGTCACCGCGCCCTCGCGTAGCAGCGTGTTGAGCGCGTCTCCTGCTGCTTCCGCGAGCCGTATTTCCTGCGCGCATTGCCCCTTCAACTCCGGCGCGTCGATGCCGCGCAGGCGAATTCGTGTGGTGAGGTTGATGCCGGGCTCCAGGTGCACGCGTGCGGCAAAGGTGTCGCCGTCGATGCCGTAGAGGACGTCGACCGGATGCCGCCCGCTGGCGTTGCCGGTGCGTTTCACGATGGTCTCGGCGTCGCGCGCTTCCGGCGTATTCCATTCCCCGGCGGGTGGCCAGTTCACCCAGCGCTTGATCGGCAACATCGTGCCGGCGGCCATGCCCAGCACGAACACCCACGGCAATGCGGCAGAGAACCTCCTGCGCCACGGCGACGACGAATGGATGTGTGTTCGAGCCATCGTCACAGCATCAATGTGAGTCGCGGTGCGGTGCAAGCGATTGTTGTCGTCATTCCGGGGCGCGAGCAGCGAAGCTGCGAGCGAACCTCAGCCACTCCAATTGGAGTGGCGGGGAACCCCGAGATGTTCATCGTATCATATCGAGGTTCCGGGCCTGCGCCATCCGGCTTCGCCGTCTGTCTCATCCCGGAATGACAGACAGTTCTCTCTCTCTCTCAAAAATCCGATGCGATGCCCTTGCGTTCCCAGTCGCCGAATCGGGTCGGCTCGAGACCGTCGGGGCCCTGAAACTCTTTTGCCGTGGTGGCAGTATTTATGGCCGCAGCGGTGCGGCGCGCGTCAGCCTCGGCGAGTGCGCGCTGGGCGGCGGGCGACAGAATTTTTTTCGGTGCCAGCGCAGGCACGACCGCCGGAGTTGCCGGGTCGGCGGACGGTTCAAGGGGAATCTCGCTCATATCGTTTCCTGCTGCACGCTGTGCGTGGAATTATTGCGGCACTGATTTGATAAGACCAATGCGGATGATGAGTATATAAAATCGATTCTTACATTTGGCATATTCGCGTGCGAGTAAATTTTTTGCCCGATGGCGCGCGCAAGCCGGCCGCGCCGACGATGATCCTCTTTCGTGAAGTTTCCCATGTCGCAAGTCAGATACGCCCCGCCCACCGAGGTGCCCGGCCTCGCCGCGCGTCGCATTGCGGCCGATATTCTGGATGGCGTGTTGCACAAGCGCCGCACCCTCGACGATCAGCTTGAAGGCGCCGCCGCGCATCCCGGCCTGAAGGCGCTGTCCGACCGCGACCGCGCGCTGATGCGCCGGCTGGTGGCGACGATTCTGCGCCGCATGGGCACGCTCGGTCATGTGCTGTCGCGTCTGCTCGATCGTGGCGTGCCGACCGACGCGCCGCGCGCGCAGAGCGCGTTGCTGATCGGCGCCGCGCAAATTCTCTGGATGGATGTTCCTGATCACGCCGCCGTCGACCTGTCGGTGCGAATGGTACAGTCCGACCGTCGTGCAGCGAAATATGCCGGCCTCGTCAACGCCGTGCTGCGCCGCTGTGCCCGCGAGGGCCAGCCCCTGATCGACGAGGTGGCGTCGCAGACGCTCGACGTACCGGCATGGCTGATGACGCGCTGGAACGCGAATTACGGCGAAGCGACCGCGCGCGACATGGCGCTGGCGCTCGGCCATGAGCCGTCGCTCGATCTCACCGTGAAATCCGAAAACGATGCCTGGGCGACGCGGCTGCACGGCGAGGTGCTGCCGACCGGCTCGGTGCGGACCTTGCTGCAGGGCTCGGTGACCATGCTGCCCGGCTTCTCCGACGGCCAGTGGTGGGTGCAGGACGCCGCCGCCGCCTTGCCGGTGCGTTTGTTCGGCGACATCAAGGGCAAGCGCGTGCTCGACCTCTGTGCCGCGCCCGGCGGCAAGACCGCGCAACTGGCGCAGGCCGGCGCAGAGGTTACCGCGGTGGACCGTTCGCAGAACCGGATCGCCCGGTTGCGCGAAAACCTCGCCCGGCTGTCATTGCAGGCCGAGACCGTAATTTCCGACGGGGTCGAATATCCCGGCGAAGGCTTTGACGGCATTCTGCTCGACGCGCCTTGCGCCTCGACCGGTACAATTCGCCGCCATCCCGACGTGGCTTGGCTGAAGCAGGAATCCGACATCATGCTGCTGACGACGCTGCAGCGCCGGCTGCTGCAGAAGGCCGTGACCATGTTGAAGCCCGGTGGAACCCTGGTTTATTGCACCTGCTCACTGGAACCCGAAGAAGGCGAACAGGCTGTCGCCGCCCTGCTGGCCGGCGATTCCGGAATGAAACGCGCACCGGTGGACGCCAGCGAGGTCGCGGGCCTGTCGGAGATCATTAACGCCGACGGCGACCTGCGCACCCTGCCCTGCCACCTCCCCCATGCCGATCCGCGGCTGTCCGGGCTCGACGGCTTCTATGCCTCGCGGCTGGTTAAATCCTGATTCTGCAGGATTTTTCGTCGATTTAGGCGTCTTCCACAGCCGACCGGCTTATAGTGTGCGCTTGGCGCGTTTCCGGATAAAAGGATTCGCTACACTTTTAACCGTTATCCAAGAATTCTTGGTCCAAGAATCTCTGGTTCAAGAATCCCTGGTGCAAGAATCCTTGCCTAAAGGCGCGCGTGGTCGCTCATCGCAGACGTATCTCGAAGCTGATCCTGCGCCGCTTCGCGCGGACGGCGCTGTCGCGCGCCACCGGCGGCTCGGTGGCGCTGTCGCGGCTGTGGCCGGGCCGCACCGATCGATTGATCATCGCGCCACATGACCTGCGTACCGCCGACGCCACCCGCGCCGCTGAAATCTATGCCGGCCGCTTCGTGTTCGCCGGCAAGATCGTCACCTGCCATGGCCGCTCGATCTTCGATCTGGAGCCGCCGTCGGAAGACTGGGAAGTGGCGCTGCTCGGCTTCGGCTGGCTGCGCCATCTGCGCGCCGCCGATACCGCGATCACCCGCGCCAATGCGCGCTCGCTGGTCGACGACTGGATCTCCAACCCGTCGCGCAGGCGCCCGGTGGGCCGCCGCGCCGATGTTACCGCGCGCCGCGTCATCTCGCTTTTGTCGCAGGCACCTCTGGTGCTCGGCGACACCGACGGCAAGTTTTACCGTCGTTATCTGCGTGCCCTGACCCGCGAGATCCGCGGCCTGCGCTACACATTGTCGGATGTGCCGGACGGTGTGCCGCGGCTCCAGGTGCTGATTGCGCTGTGCTACGCATCCTTATGCCTCGCCAACCAGGCGCGCCACATCCGCACCGCGACGAAAAAACTGTCCGACGAATTGCAGCGCCAGATATTGCCCGACGGCGGCCACATCTCGCGTAATCCCGGCGCGCTGATCGAACTGCTGATCGACCTTTTGCCGCTGCGCCAGACCTTTGCCGCGCGCAACATCGCGCCGCCGCCGGCGCTGCTCAATGCGATCGATCGCATGATGCCGATGCTGCGCTTCTTCCGTCACGGCGACGGCAGCTTCGCTCTGTTCAATGGCATGAGCAACGCGCCCTCGCATCTGCTGGCGACGCTGCTGGCCTATGACGACACCCACGGCACGCCGATGGTGAACATGCCGCATACCGGCTTCCAGCGGCTCGACGCCGGGCCGATGACTGTCATCGTCGATACCGGCCCGCCGCCGCCGGCGAAGCTCAGCCCGGAGGCGCATGCCGGCACGCTGTCGTTCGAGCTCTCTGCGGGCCCGAGCCGCATCGTGATCAATTGCGGCATGCCCGCCACTGGCCGCGACAACTGGCGCGTTTTTGCGCGCGGCACGCCGGCGCATTCCACCGTGACCTATCACGAGACCTCGTCGTGTCGCTTCGTCGAGCGTTCGTCGATGAAGAAGTTCCTCCTCGGCTCGCCGATTGTCGACGGGCCGCGCGTGGTCGAGAGCTACCGCGAGATCAGCGAAAACGGCACCGTGCTGACGACCTCGCATGACGGCTACCAGAGCCGCTTCGGCGTGGTGCATCGCCGGGTGCTGATGATGGCCGAGGACGGCTCGCGGCTGGATGGCGAGGACACGCTGCAACTGGCGCCCGGCGCCCGCCTCAAGGGCAGCAATACCGACTATGCGGTGCGTTTCCACCTGCATCCCTCGGTGAAGGCCAGCCGGCTGTCCGACGCCCGCGGCGTCATGCTGGTGCTGCCGAACCGCGACGTCTGGACCTTCGAGGCGCTCGACGACAAGGTCGAACTTGAGGACAGCGTGTTCCTGGCCGGCAATGACGGCCCGCGCCGTACCGCGCAGATCGTGATCAAGCAGAACTCGAAAAATACCGCCAGCGTGCGCTGGAGCTTCGCCCGCTCCGCCTCGTCGCCCGCGACCACCAATGCCCGCCGCAACGCCCGCAAAGAGCCGGAATTGCCGCTTTAGGTCTGCCCCGCGGACCCGCTTCCTGTGGCCAACAGCCATGCGCGGCTTCTCCCAAGGTTCCGCGAGACGCCAAAGCGTGCTACGCGGCGGCCTTGCTCACAGGATCCATCTCATGACCGACCATTCGCGCCCGATCACCCGGGCTTTGCTGTCCGTTTCCGACAAGACCGGACTGATCGAATTCGCGCGCGCGCTCGCCGCCCATGGCGTCGAACTGGTGTCGACCGGCGGTACCGCCAAGGCGATCGCGGCGGCCGGGCTGAAGGTCTCGGACGTCTCCGACCTCACCGGCTTCCCGGAGATGATGGACGGCCGTGTCAAGACGCTGCATCCAAGGGTGCATGGCGGGCTGCTGGCGATCCGCGGCAATGCCGAGCATGTGCAGTCGATGAAGCAGCACGGCATCAAGCCGATCGATCTTTTGGTGGTGAACCTCTATCCGTTCGAGGCGACCGTCGAGAAGGGCGCGTCCTACGAGGACTGCATCGAGAACATCGACATTGGTGGCCCCGCGATGATCCGCGCCGCCGCCAAGAACCACGACGACGTCGCGGTGGTGGTCGAGGCTTCCGACTATCAATCGGTGCTCGACGAACTCGCAACCAACAAGGGCGCGACCACGATAGGCCTGCGCCGCCGTCTTGCCGCCAAGGCCTATGCGCGCACCGGGGCCTATGACGCCGCGATCTCCAACTGGTTCGCCGCGCAGCTCAAGATCGAGGCACCGGATTTCCGCAGCATTGGCGGCAAGCTGGTCGAGGCCTTGCGCTACGGCGAAAACCCGCACCAGAGCGCTGCGTTCTACCGCACGCCCGAACTGCGGCCCGGTGTTGCTTCGGCGCGCCAGGTACAGGGCAAGCAATTGTCCTACAACAACCTCAACGACACCGACGCCGCCTATGAGTGCATCGCCGAGTTCGATGCCAGGCGCACGCCGGCCTGCGTCATCGTCAAGCACGCCAATCCCTGCGGTGTCGCCGAGGGCAGCGATCTGGTTGAAGCCTATCGCAAGGCGCTGGCCTGCGATTCCACCTCGGCGTTCGGCGGCATCGTCGCGCTGAACCGCACGCTGGACGCGGAAGCCGCGCGCGCGATCACCGAGATTTTCACCGAAGTGATCATCGCGCCCGACGCCACCGACGAGGCGATCGCCATCGTCGCGGCGAAGAAGAACCTGCGCCTGCTGCTGGCCGGCAGCCTGCCCGACCCGCGCGCGCCCGGCCTGACCTATAAGACCGTCGCCGGCGGTCTGCTGGTGCAGAGCCGCGACAATGCGGTGGTCGATGACATGACGTTGCGCGCAGTGACCAAGCGGCAGCCGACCGAGGCGGAATTGCGCGACCTGAAATTCGCGTTCCGCGTCGCCAAGCACATCAAGTCCAACACCATCGTCTACGCCAAGAACCTCGCCACAGTCGGCATCGGCGCCGGCCAGATGAGCCGGATCGACTCCGCGCGCATCGCGGCGCGCAAGGCGCAGGACGCGGCGCTCGAGATGAAGCTCGCCGAGCCGATGACCAAGGGCTCGGTGGTGGCGTCGGACGCTTTCTTCCCGTTCGCCGATGGCCTGCTGGTGGCGATCGAAGCCGGCGCCACCGCGGTGATCCAGCCCGGTGGCTCGGTGCGTGACGATGAAGTGATCAAGGCCGCCGACGACGCCGGCATCGCCATGGTGTTCACCGGCGTCCGCCACTTCAAGCACTGAGTCCGGTACCTGCCGCACTGACAAAAAAGCCGCGCATCTGCGCGGCTTTTTTTTATAAGTGCAAGGGGACGGCTCAGCGTTGCGTCACGACCACGGGGGTGCCGACGGGGACGCGGCCGAACAGGTCGCTGATGTCCTCGTTGTACATTCGCACGCAGCCATAAGAGACGAAGCCGCCGATCGAGCCCGGCCGGTTGGTGCCATGAATGGCATATTCACCGCCGGCCAGCGTCATTGCTGCCACGCCCATCGGGTTGGACGGCGAGCCGCCGGCGATCACGTCGGGAATTCGGGGATTGTCGCGCTTCACTTCGGCCGGAGGCGCCCAGGCCGGCTCGCGATACTTGCCGTCGATCTTGGTGACGCCGGCCCACTGCTTGCCGGGCTTGCCGACGCCGACCGGGTAGCGCATCGCCTGGCCCTGCTCGAGTACCAGATAAAGCCGGCGTTCGCTGGTCTTCACCACGATGGTGCCGGGCGCGTAATCGCCGTGGAAGCCGACGAGCGCTGGGCTGGCTTGCGCCGGATGCGAGGCCAGCGTCCCTGTTGCGAGTGTGGCGGTTAGCGCGACAGCGAGTTTCAACGACATCCAACTCTCCAATGAACCAGTACCGACGGCCTCGGAACTATCAACCGATAGCCTTAAGCATCCGGTAGCACCTGGAGCGGGCGGCGACCGAACGGCCGCATCAAGGGGAAATCCCGCGAACAAAGTAAATGACTTGGAAACAACACAAGCGGCGAAACCGCCCGGAGGGGCGGCTTGGCGACTGATACTTGTGTGAGGATGCGCGAACGGCCATTACGCCAGCGTAAAGGCCTCATGCAGGGCCCTGTCTCCACGTCATTGCGGGGAGCGAAGCGACGAAGCAATCCAGTCTTCGTTTGATTTCTGGATTGCTTCGCTCAACGAAATTGGATCTGCCAATTTCGCCAGGGGCTCGTAATGACGGCTGATAATCTGCCGTGCGTCGCCTCTACGCCACCGGCCGCTTGTTCTGCCGGTGCTCGACGAGATCATCGACGACGGCGGGATCGGCCAGCGTCGAGGTGTCGCCCAGCGTGCCCGGTTCGTCCTCGGCGATCTTGCGCAGGATGCGGCGCATGATCTTGCCGGAGCGGGTCTTGGGCAGGCCCGGTGCGAACTGGATCAGGTCTGGCGAGGCGATCGGGCCGATGTCCTTGCGGACCCAAGCCACCAGTTCCTTGCGCAACTCTTCGGTCGGCTCGGTGCCGGTCATCAGGGTCACGTAGGCGTAGATGCCCTGGCCCTTGATGTCGTGCGGATAGCCGACCACCGCGGCTTCCGAGACCTTGGCATGCGCCACCAACGAACTCTCGACCTCGGCGGTGCCCATGCGGTGGCCGGAGACGTTGATGACGTCATCGACGCGGCCGGTGATCCAGTAGTAGCCATCGGCATCGCGGCGGCAGCCGTCGCCGGTGAAGTACTTGCCGGGATAGGTCGAGAAATAGGTCTGCTCGAAGCGGTCGTGGTCGCCATAGACGGTCCGCATCTGGCCCGGCCAGGATTTGGCGATGCACAGGTTGCCCTGCGTCTCGCCGGTCTGGACCTTCCCGTCGGCATCGACGATCTCCGGCTGCACGCCGAAGAACGGCCGCGTCGCCGAGCCGGGCTTCAGTCTTGTTGCGCCGGGCAGCGGCGTGATCAGGATGCCGCCGGTCTCGGTCTGCCACCAGGTATCGACGATCGGGCAGCGCCCGTCGCCAACCACGCGGTGATACCATTCCCAGGCTTCGGGATTGATCGGCTCGCCGACCGAACCGAGCAGTCGCAGGCTGGCTCGCGAGGTGCGCAGCACGGGATCGTCACCGGCCTGCATCAGGGCACGGATCGCGGTCGGCGCGGTGTAGAAGATGTTGACCTTGTGCTTGTCGATCACTTCCCAGAACCGCGATGTCGACGGATAGGTCGGGATACCCTCGAACATCAGCGTGGTCGCGCCGTTGGCCAGCGGCCCGTAGAGAATGTAGCTGTGGCCGGTGACCCAGCCGACGTCGGCGGTGCACCAGTAGATATCACCCTCATGATAGTCGAACACGTAGTGGTGCGTCATCGAGGCGAACAGCAGGTAGCCGCCCGAGGTGTGCAGCACCCCCTTGGGCTGGCCGGTCGAGCCCGAAGTGTACAGGATGAACAGCGGATCTTCGGCGTTCATCGGTTCGCACGGGCATTGGGTGGTGACCATCTCGGCGGCTTCGCGGTACCAGAAGTCGCGCACCGGATCCATGTTGATCGCACCGCCGGTGTGCTTGACCACCACGACCCAGTCGACATTGCCGGCCTTTTCGACGGCGGCATCGACATTGGCCTTCAGCGGCACCTTCTTGCCGCCGCGCAGGCCTTCGTCCGCGGTGATGACGATCTTCGACTGGCAGTCGGTGATGCGCTGCGCCAGCGAGTCCGGCGAGAAGCCGGCGAACACCACCGAATGGATCGCGCCGATCCGCGCGCAGGCCAGCATCGCGTAAGCCGCCTCGGGGATCATCGGCAGATAGATGGTGACGCGGTCGCCCTTCTGGACGTTGCGAGTGCGCAGGATGTTGGCGAAGCGGCAGACCTCGTCGTGCAGTTCCTGATAGGTGATGTGGCGCGATTGCGAGGGATCGTCGCCCTCCCAGATGATAGCGGTCTGGTTGGCGCGCGCCGGCAGATGCCGGTCGATGCAGTTGTAGGCGACGTTGAGTACGCCGTCCTCGAACCATTTGATCGAGACATTGCCCGGCGCAAACGAGGAGTTCTCGACCTTGGTGAATTTCTCGATCCAGTCGAGGTTTTCTGCCTGCTCGGCCCAGAACGCATCGGAATCGCTGACCGATCGCGCGTACATTTTGGTGTATTTGGCGTCATCGACGAAGGCGCGCGTGGTCCACTCGGCCGGCACGTCGTAAATCTTCTCGGACATCGTCCCCTCCACCATCTGCGACCGCTGCGGCGTATTTGCCGCACCGGTTCTCGTTGTTCCCGCGATTATGCGCTTGTGGGGGGTACCGGGACAAGCCGGCCGGGGCTAGGCCTTTTGTCGACCTGCCGCTCGCTGTCGACAATTCCGACCGGAACCAACTCATAGCCATCGGCATTACAGAGAGGAAATCGCGCGAGGCGGGTAACGTTATGATGGGACAGCCAAATCTTGCACCTGCCCGGCGCAGGCCCGCGCCCGTTGACGTCGCGGCGCGAGGCAGCAAGCTCTCGGTCGCCACGGTGGAAGCGCTGGCCCGTGATCTTGGCCTCAAGCTCGGCGATCAGTCCGAACTGACGATCCGCCGGCGCAAGCGCGGCAAGTCTTATTCTTTCATTCGCGCCAACGGCACCGCGATCCGCCATGCCGGCACCATCAAGCGGCTGAACGCGATGGCGGTTCCGCCGGCCTACGAAGAGGTGCGCTACGCCGTCGATCCTGCCTCGCATCTGCAGGCGGTCGGCCGCGATGCCGCCGGCCGGCTGCAATATCGCTACCACGCCGATTGGGAGAAGGTGCGCGAGCAGCGCAAGGCGCGTCGTCTCGCTCGCCTCGTGGGGGCGTTGCCGAAGATCCGACGCAGCGTGTCGATGCACCTGTCCGGCAAACTGCCGACCCGGGAATTCGCGCTGTCGGCGGTGATCGAGCTGATCGCACGGACCGCGATCCGGCCCGGCAACGAATCCTGCATGAAGCTCAACGGCACGCGCGGCGCCACCACGCTGTTGAAATCCAACGTGCTGCTGGAGGACGATTGCCTGATCCTGACCTTCAAGGCCAAGGGCGGCAAGGCCGTGCGCAAGGAATGCGACGCCGCCCGTCTGGTCCGCGCCATCGGCATCCTGCGCACGGTGCCGGGCAGGCGCATGTTTCAGTATCAGGACGAGGCCGGGCGCGCTTACAATGTGAATACTGCGGCGGTGAACGCGTTTCTGCGCGAGATCGCCGGCCTCAAGATCTCGCTGAAAGACTTTCGCACGTTGATGGCCTCGGCCGTCGTGCTGGAGTCGCTGTCGCGCATCACGCCCGCCGAAAGTGTCCGCGGTCGCAGGAAGCAGGTGCAGGACGCGGTGCGCTCGGCCGCGGATGAGCTGTCCAACACACCGGCGATCTGCCGCAAAAGCTACGTCTACGACACCATCGTCACGGCGTTCGAGGACGGCATTCTGGAACGCTTTGCGGAAAAAATGACCGGCTATCGCTCGCAGTCGAAGCGCGAGCAGCTGCTGGCGCAGGTGGTAGCAAGTCCTCCTCGCGATGATGAGCGTCTCAAATCAGTGTCCACACCGCAGTCTTCTTGATGTCGGTATCCTCAAGCTCGCGCGAGACAGGCACGCTGTATTCGGCAATCTTGCGCAGTCTGTCCCTTGGCAGGAAGCTGCGGCCGGGATCGCCGATCAGCACGCTCGCGCCTTGAGCAGCTTTGGCGCTCAGGAAGTCGAAAGCCCGCTGTGCGGTATCGCGCTCGTAGAAAATATCTCCGGCCAGAATAACCCCGGCCACCGGCGCTGCGGCTCCGGCCAACAGGTCATCGCCGCAAGCCTCGATCGTCACGCCGTTTTCGCGCGCATTCAGCAGGATCGCCGTGCGCGCAAAGCCATCGATGTCGTAGGCGATGACGCGGCTGGCGCCGGCTTTCATCGCGGCGATGCCGACCAGGCCCGATCCCGAGGCCAGATCGATGACGGTTTTTCCGGCAACGCTCAACGGGCGATCGAGAATGTAGCGGGCCAGCGCCTGACCGCCCGCCCAGGCAAAGGCCCAGAACGGTGGCGGCAGGCCGATTTCGTTGATTTCGTCTTCGGTCTTGCTCCACAGCGGCACGGCCTCGCAGGCGACGTGCAACAGGATTTCGTGCGCCAGCGGCACGGGCAGCAACAGGGTATTGGCAATGATGAAGGCGGCCGGATCGCCGGCGGCCGGTAGTGTGGGCGCGTCCGCGGCGCTCACGTTGAACGATGAAGCGTGCGGGATCGCACGCTCACAATCCGCCGAGCTTGCAGATCATCTTCCATTCTTCTGATGTCACCGGCTGCACCGAGAGTCGCGAATATTTCAGCAGCGCCATTTCCGAAAAACGCAGATCGGCCTTGATCGCCGCCAGCGTCACCGGCGTCTTCAGCGGCTTGTCGGCCTTGATGTCGACGCATACGAACTTTGCGGATTCATCGGTCGGGTCCGGATAGTGCTCCTTGATGATCTCGGCGATCCCGACGATCTCCTTGCCCTCGTTGGAATGATAGAAGAACGCGCGGTCGCCCTTCTTCATCTTCATCATGTATTGCTTGGCAGTGTGGTTGCGCACGCCGGTCCAAGCTTCGCCCTTGGCGCCCTTGGCGACCTGCTGATCCCACGACCAGGTCGAGGGCTCCGATTTAACCAGCCAGTGTGCCATCTATCCCTCTGCCTTGAACGGCCGCGTCAGCAGGCCTTCGATTGCCTGGTCGATCGTCGCCGCGCCGCTGAGAATAGCGGCGACGGCATTGGCGACCGGCATATCGACATGTTTGGAAGCCGCCAGTTCGACCAGGACCGGGGCTGTGAATTCGCCCTCGGCGAGCTTGTCGCGCGGAGGCGTCTCGCCGCGGCCGAGCGCCGCGCCGAGCGAAAAGTTGCGCGACTGCGCGCTGGAGCAGCTCAGGATCAGGTCGCCGAGCCCCGACAATCCCGACAGCGTCTCGTTGCGCGCGCCGCAGGCGCGGCCGAGCCGCAGCAATTCGCTGAAGCCGCGCGTCGTCAACGCCGCCAGCGCGGAGGCGCCGAGCCGCTTGCCGGCGACGATGCCCGCGGCAATGGCCAGCACGTTCTTGGCGGCGCCACCGATCTCGACGCCGCGCACGTCGGTGGTGTGATAGGGCCGGAACGTCGCGGAGCCCAAGGCCTGCACGAGATCAATCGCGACGGCCTCGTCGGCGCAGGCCAATGTCACCGCGGTCGGTAATCCCCGCGCGACGTCTTCGGCAAAGTTCGGTCCCGACAGGATCGCTGCCATCGCTTCGGGCGCGACGTCCTCGATCACTTCGGTCATGAACTTGTGCGTGCCATGTTCGATGCCTTTGGCGCAGGCGACCACCGGCTTGCCATCGGCCAGCAGCGGCGCCAGCGCGGTCAAAGCGGCGCGTAACTGCTGCGAAGGCACGGCGAGCAAAATGATATCGGCGCGTGCCGCGAGCGCCAGATCGGCGGTGACGAACACTGCGGCATCGATCGCTACGCCCGGCAGCCGCGGGTTGTCGCGCGTGGTCTGCATCTGTTCAGCGGCTGAAGCGGAGCGCGCATAGAGCACGACCTCGCGCCCCGCGCGCGCGGCGACATCGGCCAGCGCCGTGCCATAGGCACCCGCGCCGATCACCGCCACTGAACTGTAGTTCGCCATTGGCTCCGATCCTAATACGCTGCGCGGGTCTTGCCGTAGCCGGCGGGCGCTGTAGCCGAGGCGTCGAGCAGCCAGCGCGCGCGGGGCGCCGCTTCCATCGTGTCGGTCAGGCCAAGCGCCATCCGCTCGGCGCCGGCCCATGCGATCATCGCGCCGTTGTCGGTGCACAGTTCCGGCGGCGGCATGATCAGGATGGTGCCGGCCTTCGCCGCCACTTCCAGCAGCGCGCCGCGGATGGCTTTGTTGGAAGCGACGCCGCCCGCGGCGACCAGCGCCTGCGGCTCGCCAAAGCGTTCGTGGAACAGCCGCAGCCCGACGCTCAGGCGGTCCGCGGTGGCGTCGAGCACGGCGGCCTGGAATCCGGCGCAGAGATCGCTGACGTCCTGCGGCTGCAACGGCGCGATGCGGCCGGCCTCGTTGCGCACGGCAGTCTTCAGTCCCGACAGCGAGAAGTTGGCGTCCGGGCGGCCCAGCATAGGGCGTGGAAACGCGAAGCGCTTGGCGTCGCCATCCATTGCGGCGCGCTCGACCTGCGGGCCGCCGGGATAGGGCAGGCTGAGCATCTTGGCGACCTTGTCGAAAGCCTCGCCCATCGCGTCATCGACGGTGGTGCCGAGCCGGACATAGTCGCCGACGCCGAGCACGGCGACGATCTGGGTATGGCCGCCCGACGCCAGGAACAGGCAATAGGGAAACGACAGCGCGTCGGTCAGCCGTGGCGTCAGTGCGTGCGCCTCGAGATGGTTCACCGCGATCAGCGGCGTATTGTGCACCATCGCGATCGCCTTCGCTGTGGTGAGGCCGACGATGACGCCGCCGATCAGGCCGGGGCCGGCGGCGGCGGCCACCGCGGAAAGATCGGCAAATTTCGTATCGGCATCAGCCATCGCGCGGCGAATGATGCCGTCCAGCAGGTCGATATGGGCGCGCGCGGCGATCTCCGGCACCACGCCGCCATAGGGCGCGTGGTCGGCGATCTGCGAATGCACGATGTTGGAGAGGATGCGTCCGCTGCCGTCGGCCCGGCGTTCGATCACGGCCGCAGCGGTCTCGTCACAGGTCGTCTCGATCCCCAGCACGCGCATCGGTTCGTTCGTCAAAAATTCAATCCTTGCACAATCCGCCAGACCGGGCTTTCCCTGCCCCGGCGTAGCATTGCGGGGTTGCACGGTGCAATCTCCCCGGCTCTGCCGACGCCCCGGAGCGCATACCTGCATGGCTGTTCTCGTCACCCGCCCGCAGCCCGACAATGACAGCACTGCCGCGGCGCTCCGCGCGCGCGGATTCGACGTGCTGTCGGCGCCGATGTTGCGGTTCGAGCGGGTGATGGTGCAGGACGATCACGAGTTTGAGGCGGATTCGTTCTATGGCGCGGTGATCGTCACATCGGCCAATGCGCTGCGCGCGATCGATGGCCAGCCGATGCAGGCAGCCCTGCTGAAGCTGCCGCTCTACACGATCGGCGAGCGCACGGCGGAGGCCGCGCGCGCGGTCGGCTTCACCAAGGTGATCTCTGCCGATGGCGACGCCAACGCGCTGCGCGACCTCATCGTCGAGCGCGTCAGGGCGAAGAAACTCAAGAAATCCGCCCCGCTGCTGTATCTGGCGGGGGCGGACCTCGCCCGCGATCTCGCCGGCGAACTCGGCGAGCGCGGTTTCAGCGTCGTCACCCACACCACCTACCGGATGGTGCCGGTCCTGCATCTGCCCGCCGAGGTCTCCGAGGGCTTTGCCGCGGGCGGCATCGAGGCCGTGCTGCATTACTCGCGGCGCAGCGCGCGGGCCTTCTTTGCGGCGGCGCGCGTCGCGGGCGTCGAGATCTCGGCGCTGGCGGTTCCCCATGTCTGCCTGTCCGATGCGGTGGCCGGAATCGTCCGCGACGCCGCCGCGACGCAGGTGCTGCTGGCCGCCACGCCGGACGAAATTGCCCTGTTCGCGGCGCTGGACCGTGCCATCGCGCCGTTATCGCGCTAAGAGAGGGCGGCGAATCCGACAAGGCTTCGCGGTTGCCAGGAGGAACGCGCGCAATGGTCGATGACAGCACGACTGGTCCGCAGGACCCCAACCGGCCGCGCCGCGCGCCGCCGACCATCGATCTGCCGGCATCCGACGTAACCAGCGCGACCTCTGGCCCGGAGGTCTCCGAACCCGCCGAAGAAACGGCCGCATCGGCTGAGCTTCCCGAAGAAACCGCGGCTGAATCGATTGCCGATCCGGTTTTGCCCGATCAGCCGCAGCCCGCCCGCGAGAAGCGCCCGTCCGTGTTGGTTCCCGCGGCGACGGGCGCGCTGGCCGCGGCGCTGCTGCTCGGGGTCGCTTCGTTGGCCGGCTGGCCCGGCCAGCCCGCGCCGCAGCCGCCGGATACGGCCGCGCTCGACGTGCTGTCCGCCCGCTTGGCCAAGGTTGAAGCCCAACCGGCCCCAACGCCGGCCCCGTCAGCGCCGGCCGTCGCCGGGCCCGATCCCGCAATGGCCGCCCGCCTGGATACACTGGAGAAATCGCTGGCAGCGCTGCGCGGCGATCTCGCGGCAGCGAAAACCCAGTCAGAACGCGCGAATGCTGCCGTCGTCGAACTGAAATCCGCACCGCGCGAAGCCGTCGCCGCGGTCGATCTGTCGCCGATCACCGAGCGGCTCGGCCAGGTTGAACGCGCCGCCGGCGCCCTGAAGACCGAGGCGGCGCAGCAAAGCGCCAAACCGGCCGATGACAGACCCCTGCGCCGCATTGTCGCCGCCTCGCTGCTCGACACCACCGTCCGGCAGAGTGAGCCCTATGGCGCGGCGCTGGCTGCCGCAAAGCCGCTGGCGGACGACGCCAACCGGCTGAAGCCGCTCGAGGCCTTTGCCACGACCGGCGTGCCGAATGCCGCGACGCTCAGCCGCGAGTTGCTGGCGCTGTTGCCGAAGCTTGCGCCTGCGGCCGAGCCGGCCGCAACCACCGGCGGCTTCGTCGATCGCCTGCAGGCGGGCGCCGCCCGGCTGGTACGCATCGAGCGCACCGATGCGGCGGCCGGCGATGATCGCAGCGCCATTGCGTCGCGCGCGGCGGCTGCGGTGCGGCGTAACGATCTCGCCGAGGCGAAGCGCGAACTCATGACCCTGCCGGCGGCGGATCGTGCCGTCGTGCAGCCGTGGCTCGACCGCGTCGACGCCCGCGATGCGGCGCTTTCCACTTCCCGTCAGTTCGCTGCCGATGCGATGGCGGCGCTCTCCAAACCGGCGCCATAGGAAATCAATGCTGCGTATCATTTCGTTTCTCGTGTTGATCGCGCTGGCTGCCGCCGGCGTGGCCTGGGTTGCCGAGCAGAGCGGCGACGTCGTGCTGTCGTGGGGCGGCTGGCGTGCCGCAACCTCGCTGCCGGTGTTCGTGCTGGTGCTGGGCCTCGTCCTCCTCGTGGCGATGCTGGTGTGGTCGCTGCTGCGCGGCGCGTGGCGGATGCCGGCGCGGGTGCGCCGCAACCGTCGCGAGAAGCGCCATGCGCGCGGTCGCCACGCCGTCACCCAGGGCCTGCTGGCGATCGGCCACGGCGACGGCGCCGCCGCGCGCAAGCACGCCGATGCGGCGCGCCGGCTGGTCTCGAACGATCCGTTGGCGCTGCTGCTGCAGGCGCAATCAGCGCAGCTCGAAGGCGACCGCGACGGCGCCAACTGCGCATTTCGCGCAATGGCGGAGCGTGAGGACACCAGGCTGCTTGGCCTGCGCGGCCTGTTCATCGAGGCGCAGCGCAGCGACGATCCGGTCGCGGCCGTGACGATCGCCGAGGAAGCGCTGAAACTGGCGCCGGGCTCGACCTGGGCGTCGCAGGCGCTGCTCGGTTTCCGCTGTGCGCAGGGCGACTGGAACGGCGCGCTGTCGATCCTCGACAACAACCTGTCGTCCGGCCTGATCGACCGCGCCGTATTCCGCCGCCAGCGCGGCGTGCTGCTGACGGCGCGCGCCCAGGAACTGGAAAACATCGATCGCGATCTCGCCCGCGAAAGCATCGCAGAGGCCGTCAAGCTGGCGCCCACTCTGGCGCCGGCCGCGGTGCTCGCCGCGAAATTCCAGAGTGAGGCACAGCAGATCCGCCGCGCCATCAAGATTATCGAGACCGCCTGGCTGGCACAGCCGCATCCCGACCTCGCGGACGCCTATGCCCACGTGAAGCTAGGCGATTCCGCCCGGCAGCGGCTGGTGCGGACTGAGACGCTGGCGGCCAAGGCCCCCGGCCATATCGAGAGCGCGCTGGCGGTCGCCCGCGCGGCGATCGACGCCTCGGAATTCGGCAAGGCGCGGGCGGCGCTGGCGCCGTTTACCGCCGATTCGACGCAGCGCGTGGCCATGCTGATGGCCGAAATCGAGCGCACCGAGAATGGCGACAGCGGCCGTGCCCGCGCCTGGACGATCCGTGCGGTGCGCGCGCGGCATGACCCGGTGTGGACGGCTGATGGCTATGTCTCGGACCGCTGGCGCCCGGTGTCGCCGGTGACCGGACGGATCGATGCGTTCCAGTGGCAGACACCGCTGGCGGCGTTGCCGTCCGACAAGATGTCGACCATCGAAGCCGACGTGCTGCGGGAAACCGTGCTGGCGCCGCCGCCGCGCGCGATGCCGCGCCCGGCCGGCCCCGCGGAGGCGTTGCCGGCCGAGGTCGCGTCGCCCCAGCCCGGACATGCCCTTGAAGTCGTGCCGGAGCCCGGATCGGCGGCTTCGACCACCCCGGTGTCCGCGGTCGTTTCGGAGCCCTTGGCCAAGGCGGACGAAGCGTCTGGCGTCGATTCCGGGCGTGACCCCGCCATCGAGCCGCCGCGGCCGGCGCCGCCCGCTGCGCCTGTGCCGTTGTTCCGCGCCCGGCCGGATCTCGCCGGCAAGCCGCAGCCGATACCGGCGGTGATCCCGATCCTGCGTGCGCCTGATGATCCCGGGGTCGATGAGGAGGACGTCCGCGACGAATTCGCCGAGCTGAATGCCGGGCAACAGGCCGGCGGCTGGCGCGGTTTTCTGGGTCGCTTCGGCGGCTGAGCGCCGGTTTTCGCCGAAAACCGGGCCCCGGCCGGCACCGGCCCTTCATTTGCACGCTGATCGGCTCGGGGTTCTTGCAAAGCGCCGCCCCGGACGATATCAGATGCCCCAGCGTTTCCGGCCGCAAAGCCGAATCGCCGCTTGGTTCGCCGCAATAGCTCAGTTGGTAGAGCACGTCATTCGTAATGACGGGGTCACAGGTTCGAGTCCTGTTTGCGGCACCATTCATGAACAGATTTACGAACCACATGCGTGGGTCGGCCATTTAGGCCAAGAGCCGCCCGGATATTGTCATTTGAGCCGATGATGCGGATGGTGGTGTCGGATACGACGATCGTATCGATGATGGCACTCAGATAGGCCTTCCGGGCCGTAACGTCGCCGGATACGAGCTGTTCACGCATCAAACGGGTAAAGCGTTCGATGGCGACTGGATCAATCTCGACGGGCAGCACGCTGGAGTTTTTGGCATATTCGAGGGCCTCAAGGGTCAAGGGCGCGGTTTCGGGTCGCCTTCAGGCCGGCCACGCGTTCTTTCAGCGTTGGGTCCGTGCCGTCGATGGTGCCGGTCTCGATCGAGGCGTAGAGGCGCGACAACCGCTCTTTGGTATCGGAGACCTGCCGGGGCCAGATCGCATGTTCAAGGCTGTCGAGGCCATCCGTGCCGATACCGCGTCCGCGGGCCGGGACCGATAGAAGAATATCGATCACATGCAAGGTTTTGGCTGTCGCAAAATGCCGTCACCAGCTGGCCGACGGCCGTGCCGGCATTTGCGATGATATGGTCGGCGTCGGCAAAGGCGTGACGATAGGCCGATTGTTGCGCTCGAAATTGCTGATCAAACAGCATGTTCAACAACCCATCGTCGAGGTTTAACCACGCAAATTCCGCGCCACGTTCCTCATGAAACAAGGCTCGGCAGAATGCCTGATCTGATCCGGTGATCGGGTGGACGGTGATATCCGGACGGACGAACGCCAGCAGCCCGGCGATCGAACCCTTGCCGGATCGGCCGATGACGGCGTCCGCGATGCGTCAGGCATCGCCGAAGCTGGGGAAGATGCCGTTGACGCAGATGCAATAAATCATCGCCAGCGTCGGCTGCGCGTTGGGATGCGGCTGCGAGTTGCCTGCCATGGTGACGGCATTTTTCGCCAGTGTCGTCAACACGGGCGGTGGCATGAAGCCGTTAAAGCCAGGATCGATCGCCACATTCGATGTCGCCGATGGTCCGGGCGTGCCGTTCGGCGATGTCTTGTTGCCCAATTGCAGACCATGCGAATGCGACGGCATCTCATTGAGACCGAGGGTTACGGTCATTTCGCCGGGCGCATCTCCCACGCTGTGTGACGGAAGACCCGGTCCAGAACCCTGGTTCATGGCGACGCGGCCAACAAGGTTCGGCATTAGGAAGGTTGTCGTGCCGTCGCCGCCATAGGATGTGCCGATCAGACTATAGAGTGCCGCATTTTGCCTGATTGCCATCGGGCGTCCGTCGCATGGCAACCAGTTGTTTGGATAGTAGCCAAAGGCGAAAGCCTGGATTTCGCCGAGATAGGAATCCGTCATGACAATCTCCCGAAGGCAATACGTGTTGTTTTGTTCTTGAACCCTCGACTTCGACAGGCCAGCGGCGCGAAGGAAAAAGCCGGAATGACACGAAGCGGATTGACTTAGCCGGGCGAGGGATAACTGCCAGAATAGGCGATACAATAGTTGCAGGTCAGCGTCGGCATCATATTGTCATGGTGCAAGCTGTCGCCACTGCTGTGGAGCGAGGGTGCCATGACGCTGTAGCCCGAAACACCGGCCTGCGGTGCGTAAAGCGGTTTGGTGCTGGTACTGGAGGTGGCGAGATGAACGGACTGGGCCGGCGTCGCGGTCGTACCTGGATTGGTTGTCGAAAGCAGCGCATGGCTGTGGGACGGCATTTCGGTCGAGAGCAGGGTATGGGTCGCTTCGCCGAAGGATTGTCCCATCACGCGCGGCGTCAAGTTGGGGCCGTTGCCCTGCGAGAGCGGTACCCGCCCGCGCAGGTCCGGTATTCCGAACGTGCTGATACCGTCGCCGCCAAAGGCCGTTCCTATCAGCGTATAGAGAACGTCGTAGTTCGCGATGGATTGCAGCGAGCCATTGCAAGCGAGCCAGCCGTCGGGGATTCGCGGAAAGCCAAAGAGACGTATCTCGCCGATAAATTGATCTGACATCAGACTCCCCTTTGGGCCTTACGCTTGTGGCAGCGGCTTTTTTTGACGAATGAGCCGATCTGAAGAATGAACTCACGAGTGAGCCGCGCCGGCAGATCTATCGTTACGGACGTGACGGAAAGATCCCCGTCAGCGCGATCATGTAGCTGATCACAAGAGACGGCTGCATGTTGTTATGCGGTTGACCGCCGCCGACGTTGGTCACGTTCGTACCGATCGACAAACCGATCTCCGAGAAGCCGGCCAGTCCAAAGATATACTCGTCGGCCGGCGCTGTGTTTTGTGCAAAGAGGTTGTTTGCGGGTGATCCACCTCGTCCTGCTCCCGGCTTCACCGTCGCCTGAACGATGTGATTGTGGCTGGGCAACTGGGTGGTTGTCACCGTCGCGGTTTCCGAGCCGCTGACCTGCCCCCATGGCACTGTCGCGAAGTTACATCCCATGACAGCGCGGCCGCGTAAATCCGGCACAGCGAATGTGTTGCGACCGTCGCCGCCGTAGGCCGTCCCGAGCAGTGAGAACAGCGCCTGATTGGTACTGATCGCGTAAAGCGCGCCGTTGCAGGGAGCCCATCCCTTCGGAATGACACCGAAGGCCGCGGGCATGATTTGTCCGACGAAGGGAGTGACGGGCATGGGTGTCCTTATGGGTATGGAGGACGACAATCATCCATAGGTTCCATCTCGGGCGGCCGTCAAGTAAATACAACTACAGAGAAAAGATATTTGTTTCACAACCTCCCAGCCGCGGCGATGTTTCGCCTACAGATTGTAGTTACCAAATTGTTACACTTTCCCGGTTTCTTTTTGGTTGAGCTTAACCGCGCTTGCAATCTTGGCTAAATGCCGCCCACCTTGAGAAAATTGCATGAGGCGGCCGCCGCAGTTGTCCCTCACTCTTTTTATTTGCCCCATTGGTCACAGCTTATTTCGGGTCTCGGATGTCAGCTTTGGTAGGACACGGCGCAAGGCGATGCGATGCGGCGTGTGGCGAGAGCAGCTGCGCTGCCGCGCTTCAGGGCCGAGAATGTGCTGCGGTATTTCAGTTCGGAATGGGCGGCGCCATCATTGCGAGGATGGCGCGGTTTGCAACCGCGCAGATGTACAACAGCCTTTGCCTGCTTATTGGCCTGGTGATGTTGATGTTCGTCGCGGCCGGCAGCGCTTTCGCATGCACCGTGCCGAGCACCGGCAGCGGCACTAGCATTGCATTCACATCCGTGGGCCAGACCATCTCCATCTGCATCACCGACGATCAAGCTAAATGGGGGCTGTTTCCGCAGTTGAATGTCCAATCCAATTTCAATTACCCGATAGGCAATACGACGGGCACGAAGAGCAATTCGCTCTTTAGCTATGCCGACTATACGTACACGACATCAAAAGCCGTCTATTTGCTGCACCCGGTTCAGGGGGCGGCGTTCGCCGGTGCAGATGAAGTCAAGGTGACTTTGCAGTCGCTGTCCGGTACCGGATCGGAGTCGCTAAGCCTGTATTCGTCCTCATATTGTACCGATGTGGGTAATTGCACATCCGGGCCGCAGGACACCGGAACTTACATCGGTCCGACCGATACGCTGTTCGCCATCGGGGTGACGTTGCCCATTCCGCCGACCCTGGCATCGATCGCGCCGACCAGCGGCACGACGGCGGGCGGCACGACAGTCACCTTGACCGGTACCAATTTCGTGACAGGGACGACGGTGACTATCGGCGGTGTCGCGGCCACGGGCGTCACAATCAACAGCGCCACATCGATCACGGCGACCACGCCGGCCTACGCGTCCGGCGCGCTGGCAAAAGACGTTGTTGTGAACAACGGGGCTGGCACGGCAACGCTTACTGGCGGCTTCACCTATACGGCGGCAGCACCGACGTTGACAGCGATCTCGCCGACCAGCGGCACGACGGCGGGTGGCACGACAGTGACCCTCACCGGTACAAACTTCGTGCCGGGGACGACCTTGACCATCGGCGGTATCGCGGCCACGGGCGTCACGATCAACAGCGCCACATCGATCACGGCGACCACGCCGGCCTACGTGTCCGGGGCTCTGGCGAAAGACGTTGTGGTGAACAACGGCACTGGCACGGCGACGCTCACCGGTGGCTTCACCTATACGGCGGCGGCGCCGACGCTGACGTCAATCTCGCCGACCAGCGGCACGACGGCGGGCGGCACGATTGTAACCCTCACCGGCACCAGTTTCGTGCCCGGCACCACAGTGACCATCGGCGGTGTTGCTGCTACGGGCGTCACGATCAACAGCGCCACATCGATCACGGCGACCACGCCGGCCTATGTGTCCGGCACGCTGGCGAAAGATGTTGTTGTGAACAACGGCGCTGGTACGGCGACGCTCACCGGTGGCTTCACCTATACGGCGGCAGCGCCGACGCTGACGTCAATCTCGCCGACCAGCGGCACGACGGCGGGCGGCACGACAGTCACCTTGACCGGTACCAATTTCGTGACAGGGACGACGGTGACCATTGGCGGCATCGTAGCCACGGGCATCACGATCAACAGCGCGACCTCGATCACGGCGACCACGCCGGCCTATGTGTCCGGCGCGTTGGCAAAAGACGTTGTGGTAAACAATGGCGCTGGCCCGGCAACGCTTACTGGCGGCTTCACCTATACGGCGGCAGCATCGACGCTGACATCGATCTCGCCGACCAGTGGCACGACGGCGGGCGGCACGTCAGTGACCCTGACCGGCACAAACTTCGTGCCCGGCACCACAGTGACCATCGGCGGCGTCGCGGCCACGGGCGTCACGATCAGCAGCGCTACATCGATTACGGCGACCACGCCGGCCTATGTGTCCGGCGCGTTGGCAAAAGACGTTGTTGTGAACAACGGGGCTGGCCCGGCAACGCTTACTGGCGGCTTCACCTATACGGCGGCAGCACCGACGTTGACAGCGATCTCGCCGACCAGCGGCACGACGGCGGGTGGCACGTCGGTAACCCTGACCGGTACTAATTTTGTGCCTGGGACGACGGTGACCATTGGCGGTATCGCGGCCACGGGCGTCACGATCAGCAGCGCCACTTCGATCACGGCGACCACGCCGGCCTACGTGTCCGGGGCTCTGGCGAAAGACGTTGTGGTGAACAATGGCGCTAGTACGGCGACGCTCACCGGTGGCTTCACCTATACGGCGGCAGCGCCGACGCTGGCATCGATCTCGCCGACCAGTGGCACGACGGCGGGCGGCACGACAGTGACCCTGACCGGTACAAACTTCGTGCCCGGCGCCACAGTGACCATCGGCGGTATCGCGGCCACGGCCGTCACAATCGGCAGCACCACATCGATCACGGCGACAACGCCGGCCTATGTGTCCGGAGCGCTGGCGAAAGACGTTGTTGTAAACAACGGCACTGGCACGGCGACGCTCACCGGTGGCTTCACCTATACGGCGGCAGCGCCGACGCTGGCATCGATCTCGCCGACCAGCGGTGCGATGGCAGGCGGCACGACAGTGACCCTCACCGGTACGAACTTCGTGCCGGGGACGACCTTGACCATCGGCGGTATCGCGGCCACGGGCGTCACGATCAGCAGCGCCACATCGATCACGGCGACAACGCCGGCCTATGTGTCCGGCGCTCTGGCGAAAGATGTCGTCGTCAATAACGGTGCTGGCCCGGCGACGCTCATCGGTGGCTTTACTTATTCGGCAGCAGCGCCGACGCTGACATCGATTGCGCCGAACACTGGCCCGACGATGGGTGGCACATCAGTGACCCTGACCGGCACCAATTTTGTGCCGGGGACGACGGTGACCATCGGCGGCGTCGCGGCCACGGGCGTCACGATCAACAGCATCACGTCGATCACGGCGACAACGCCGGCCTATGCCTCCGGCGCTCTGGCGAAGGATGTCGTCGTCAATAACGGTGCTGGCACGGCGACACTCACCAACGGCTTCAACTATACTGCGGCGGCGCCGACGCTGACATCGATCGCGCCAAACGCCGGCGCGACGGCAGGCGGCACGTCAGTGACTCTGACCGGAACTAATTTTGTACCGGGGACGACGGTGACCATCGGCGGTGTTGCTGCGACAAGCATTGTTGTTACGAACGTCACGACCATCACGGCTGTGACGCCGGCCTATGTCTCCGGTGCTCTCGCGAAGGATGTTGTCGTCAACAACGGCGTCAGCAACGCGACGCTCACGGGCGGCTTCACCTACATTGCGGCGGCGCCGACGCTGACGTCGATCACACCGAACACCGGCACGACGGCGGGCGGCACATCGGTCACCTTGACCGGCACTAGTTTCGTGCCGGGGACGACGGTGACCATCGGTGGCGTCGCGGCCACGGGCATCACGATCAACAGCGCCACGTCGATCACGGCCACGACGCCGGCCTATGTCTCCGGTGCTCTCGCGAAGGATGTTGTCGTCAACAACGGCGTCAGCAACGCGACGCTCACGGGCGGCTTCACCTACATTGCGGCGGCGCCGACGCTGACATCGATCGCGCCGAACACCGGCACGACGGCGGGCGGCACGTCGGTGACCCTGACCGGTACCAGTTTCGTACCGGGGACGACGGTGACCATCGGCGGTGTCGCGGCCACGGGCGTCACGATCAATAGCGTCACGTCGATCACGGCGACAACGCCGGTCTATGCCTCCGGCGCTCTGGCGAAGGATGTCGTCGTCAATAATGGCGGCGGCAGTGCAACGCTCACCAACGGCTTCACCTACATTGCGGCGGTGCCGACGCTGACATCGATTGCGCCGAACACCGGCTCGACGGCGGGCGGCACGTCGGTGACCCTGACCGGTGCCAACTTCACGCCCGGGGCCACGGTGACCGTTGGCGGTGTGGCGGCGACCAGCGTCGTCGTCGTCAGTGCAATCTCCATCACCGCTGTAACGCCGGCAGGATCGGCCGGCGCCAAGAGTGTGCTGGTGACGGCGTCTGGCGGCACCAATGCAGCAAATACCCTGTACACTTACGTGGCGCCACCGCCGACAGTCACGGCGGTCAGTCCTAATTCCGGGCTGACAGCTGGCGGCACCAGCGTGACGATCACTGGCACCAATTTCACCGGTGCGACGGCCGTCACGATCGGCGGAGCTTCGGCGACGGGCATCAGCGTCGTCAGCGCGACCACGATCACCGCCGTCACGGCAGCCCATGCCGCAGGCGTGGTGGATGTGGTGGTGACGACACCTGCCGGCAGCGGGACGGGCATCGGGCTCTTCACCTATTCGTCCGTGCCGACGGTTGTCTCGATCACACCGAGCACCGGCACCGGGGCAGGCGGCACAAGCGTGACGATCTCGGGCACTAATTTCACGGGTGCGACGGCCGTCACGATCGGCGGAGCTTCGGCGACGGGCGTCAGCATCGTCAGCGCGACCACGATCACCGCGGTCACACCGGCGCATGGTGCGGGCGTGGTCGATGTAGTGGTGACGACGCCGGGCGGCACCGGCACGGGATCCGGCCTCTACACCTATGCCGTGCCGGCCACAACGACCGCGGTGGCATCCTCGAAGAATCCAAGCGAGGTCGGACAAGCCGTCACATTCACGGCGACCGTGAGCAGCAATGCGGGCACCCCCATCGGCACGGTGGTCTTCAACGATGGCGGCACGGCGCTCGGAACTGCGACCCTGGCCGGGGGCGTTGCGACGCTGACGACATCGGCGCTGACGCTCGGCGCCCATACCATCACGGCGGTGTTCACCGGCAATAGCAGTTTCTCCGGCAGTACGTCGTCTGCCCTGCAGCAGGCAGTCAATACGCCGCAAGACAGTTTGAATCTGCGGGCCTTGCAGATAGCGGCCACCAAGACGATCGCGCAGAATTCCGGCGCCGCGATCACAGGCGCGATCGACACGGCGATCTCGGACGGCTTCAGCGGCGGCAGCAGCAGCTTCATGACGCCGTCCGCGGGTGGCATGCGCTTCAACTTCTCGGCCGATCCGGATCAGTCGGCTTCGCCGACATCGGGGCCGACGATGAGCAACGCCATCCGTGACCGCGCGACGGCGATGAACGGCAATGGTCAGTTCGGACGCGGTCGCTCGTCGGGTGACAAATCCCGTGTCGATGATGCCTTCGCTGCGATCGACCGCAACGCGCCGCCGACCAAGGCACCGCCAAAGCGCGTGAGCGAGCCGCCGGACTGGCTGTTCTGGGCTGACGTCAAAGCCACGGGGGTCGGGCGCTGGGGATCGGCAAATGCCGGGCCGTCGCCGCTGTATGGCAACCAGTTCAACTTCCTGATCGGCGCCACGCGCCGCGTCACGCCGAATTTGGTGATTGGTGCGGTCGGCGGTTATGAAACCTTCGATTACAGGTCCGATACGTTGAACGGGCGTCTCAAGGGAGACGGCTGGACGATCGGCTCCTATCTCGGCTGGAAATTCGCCGAAGGCCTTCGCTTCGATGCGGCGGCGGCCTATTCGGGGATCGGTTATGACGGCACCTCCGGCAGCGCGAGCGGCAATTTCAGCGGCCATCGCCTTCTGGTGTCGGGCGGTCTGATCGGCAACACGAAATTCTATGGGCTCGACATCGAGCCTTCCGCGAAGGTTTATGCGCTGTGGGAAAACGAGAACGCCTACACCGACACGCTTGGCACGCTGCAGGCGGATCGCACCTTTTTCACCGGGCGGGCTTCGGCGGGCGTCAAGGTGGCCTATCCCTGGCTGTACAGCGCGAACGTCGCGCTCTCGCCGTTCGCCGGCCTCTATGCCGATTATTACTTCACCGGCGATAATGCCGACATCGTGGCGCTCGCAGGCGGCGCACCTCTGGCCTCCGTTCCGCTCCTTGATGGCTGGTCCGCGCGCGCGGTCGGCGGCGTGGCTGCGCGGTTCGCAGGCGGCGCGTCCGTGGCATTCGGGGCCGAACTTGGCGGCTTCGGCAGCGACGTGCAGATCTGGACCTTCCGGGGCCAGGCTTCGGTGCCGTTCTCCGCGCAGTGATGGCAACATGGATGAGCGCTGGTCACGATTAACGACAGGTTGAACGGTGGCGCCCAAGTTTCCTAATGAACTGCCTCGCAACCGTTAACGCGCATGGTAATGGGACGCATCACGTGCTGCGTCGGCGCGCACTGCCGCTCAAGCTGTTGGAATACCGACGAACTGGCTGTCGCCTCCAGAAGAGACGATCGTTGAGCAATGCGTTCGATTCTCCAATCACACCTAAATGGCCACCATCAGCAAATGTCTGTATCGATGGTTGCGAGTCTATGATTTGAACCTACTCACGATTGTTTTAGATGGCGACGGATCGCGCACGAACGGCAGCTTTGGCGGACTGTCAGGACATCGCCTTCCGAGTTAGCTGTTCTCCCGGTGGGAAAGCAACGCTCCTGTGATAGCGCTCTCGCGATGTAGCAAACCAGTGACTCGCCCCCACAAGTGCCCTCAACAGTTGGGGACAGATCTCTCCGAGTCTGCGGTGAGATCTAGCATTATACAGCAATTTCAATCATATAAGAGTTCGTAGCTTTGTTCTGGATGGCGCGCCATTCTGCTTCCATTCAGAATAAAACCACGAACCCGTTATCTTGCCGATCTGAGATCCTTCAAGGAAGAAGCCGCAAGAGCCTCCTCAGCAACAGAGAGACGGTGCTGCTGCATCGTTGTCATCACCCCGTCGGCCCAAGACGCGCGTGCAGCCTTTCCCGTGAGCGCCTGTCCACGGTCAGATGCTCCTTCAACGGCGGACTCGTCGTCGTCGGTGTTAAAGCGCCAGGATTACGCTCCATGCTTGCGCATCGCATGGTTGCCAATTCGCACTCCCGCCTGATCGAAATCGCCGTGATAGCAAAGCCTCGCACCTGCCTTAGCCAATTGCGGCAACAGGCACCGCTGTGCCGCGGCGGGCATGTCGTCAGTGCAGACCAGCGACTCAGGCGTTGCATCATCACATTCACTTCGTCAGACATAATGGCCTTCCGAGCGGCTCACCGGCGCGCTCCCCGACCGCCTCACGCATCACGTCCATATCCTCGAAATGAACGGCGACAGCTTCAGGCTTGCTGACTCCAGGCGCCGGTCACGCCGAGTCCGATCAGAGCCGCTGTCGGACGCGGCCCTTCAAATACTGAAACGCGACAAGCAAGAAGGCCCCCGACATCGGGGGGCTTCTTGCTAGTGTCCGTGCCGCACTTTTACTCCGGCCGGCCGCTGCAAAACCTCTCCGGCATTGATGAGCGGCTTGTTCGATAAACGACGTCTCTGTCAGTGCTGCTGTCATATGTGAATTGACGTGCAGTCGGCCGCTTTCCAAAAGTCCAAAAAAGAACTAGTCTTTCCTCATCCTCAAAACTCAAGAGTTCGGTCAGGCACATTTAATATCAAAAGCATATTAAAGGGGCGGGCGAATGAAGGAACCTGCGAAGCCTCGAATTCCAAAGAGAGCAATTACGCTTGGCGGTGGTGGACCTGCAGCAGGTCTGCACATAGGCGTTCTGAAAGCTCTTCGCGACGCCAACATAACGTTCGATGTGTGGTCTCTGTCTTGCATCGGCGCATGGGTCGGCATCGTCTACAACCAGTGCGACAAGGGCAAGGAAGTCGAACAGACATATGAATTCTTCAGGAATGGCGTGTTTCGCGATGATGAGAGCTATGAACGCTTTCCCATAAATACGGTATTTGGACCAGACTGGTTCAGCACCACGCGATCATTGATGGAGTTCGCGTCCAAGCGTGAAACTTACGATAACCTCTGGCTACCGCACCGAATGATGGATGCCTTCAAGGAGTCCATGTCGATGCTATACGACCACCTTCCTGATCGTGAGCGAGGATTCAAAAAGTGGGACGAGGGAGATATCAATAAATGGGTTCTCAATCAGGTGATGGCACCTAATCCCTTCGTTCGTTATCTTACATCCATGATGTACCTGTCCAACGTGACCGGCCTGTCCAGGATCAACTATCCGAACAGCGATTTCATGAAATCCATCAAGTTCGAAAGGCTGTTCGGGGATGAGAAGCCGTGGATCTTTCACAACGCCTGGAATCTTGATGAGCAGACACTCGCGTTCTTTTCCAACTATTCAATGAAGGATAGCGGGTACAGGGGAGACGTCAGCGCATCCACTTTATGTGCGTGTTCGGCTCTTCCTTTCATCGAAGAAACGGTGAAGATCGACGGCAATACGTATTGCGAAGGCGCGCTGGTCGATACCGTCAATTTCCGTAGCCTTCTCGAAGAACATCCTGATCTGGACGAAATCTGGGTGAGCAGGATTGTCGACGTCAAGCAAATTCGAAAACCTGAAAACCTTCACGATGCGATGGCCAATCTGTGCCAACTGTTTGCAGCCACCGTCGGCGAAGATGACGTCAAGCTGTTCAAATACCATGTGCAGTATCCTCAACCTGGAGAGCAGCCGTGGAAAGGCACGGTTGTCGAGATTCAGGTGCCCGCCACCATCGATTTCAAATGGAATCACAGCAATCTCGATCGTGGGCGAAGGCTCGGAGAAGCCGCAGCCGAGAAAGCGATCGGGGCGTATCATGCCGCGGGCGAAAATAAGACTGAAAAAGTACGGTTTATAAACGAGCGCCAAGCCGAAGATGGAAAAAAGCGATCGAGCAGGCGTGGCGCAAAGTAACGCATATCTTTGATCTAAGGCTCAACGACCTGTGGCCAGGTTCAGTTCACCGCAACTGGTCGAGCAATGCCTTCGCCTGTCTCAGATCTTGCGTGTCGAATCCTTCGGTGAACCAATTGTAGATGGGTGCGAGAAGGTCGTGGGCTTCCTTACGTCGACCTTGATCGGCCCATAGCGCGGCCAAATCTCTCGCTGCCCGAAGTTCAAGGGCATTGGCGTGCTGGTTTCTTGCCATGGTCAGCGCCTGGTTGAGCAGTGACGCCGCCTCGGCCGTGGCATCAGGGGCGTCGCGGACGAGCAGCGCATGCGCCTTCAATCGATACAGTTCTGCCTCGAATATCTGTTCGCTGTTGCGATTTGTTGTAGCGAGCCCTTGCTCGATCAGATCCAGCGCAGCCTCGCATCCGTGACTTAACAGCAAGGCCGGACACAAGAGTACATACAGCGCCGTGATGCCGAGCTGATAGCCCGCGCGGCGATATTCATCCAACGCACTCCGGACTTCCTCGATCGCGCTGGATGAAGGGTCGAGTAAAGTCACGCAGATTCCCCGGACGGCGTGCGCCAGGCCGCGCCACTGCCGAAATCCGTGTTCCTCCGATAGAGCGATACAGCGTTCTGCATATTCCTGCGCGTTCGACAGCTCCCCCCGAAGGGCGTGGAGAACAGACGCATAGTAACAAGCATAAGCTTGCGAATGCGGATGATCGATGCCGTCAGCGCGCTGAATCGCGGCGACCATTCGGTTGATTGCAGTATCGGCATCGCCGAGCAGCCAGAGAGCCCACGACATCAGGGCCAGGTCAGCCACTCCGGCGTCCTGGCCGGCCGCGCGAGCCGCCAATCTCTCCTCCTCGCTACTTCCGTTGAACGCCGCGATCGCTCGTTCGAGCACTTCGCGGGCACTGGTGAGATGTCCCATGAAAAGGCGGATCATAGCCTGCCCGCGCGTCGCGTTGAGCAACGCAGGACGATCGCCGCGCGCTTCGGCGAGATGAAGCAAGACCGCAATCGCTTCCTGGGCCGCCGGCAACTCACCGCGAATAACGCTCGCGGTGGTAAGCCAGAACATGACCTGGAGATGCTCGGGGGGATCTCCGAGGCGCTCGCACAACTCACGAGCGCGGGCGAACGTCGCGACCGCGTTGTTCGAAGCAGGTCCCTGGGTTGCGATCAGGCAGGGCCCCAGGGCGAGGTGAAAATCAAGCTCCCACCTGTCCTTTCCTCCGCTGTCGGCCAGGTGTCCCAAGGCTTCGATGCCTCGCTGCGAGTGTGCGATGGCCTCAAGGTTGGCGGAGCGCATGGCTGCTTTCTTGCTGGCCTTTAGCCAATAGCCTTGCGCCTTTTCGATGAGTCCGGCCTCGGTGAGATGGTGCGCGAGAGTTTCGGGTTGAGCCTCCACAATTTCCGGGAACCGTTGTTCGAATGCGTCCGCGATTGTGGCATGTAGCGCTGCGCGCTGGCTTTTCAGAAGTCCCGAATAGGCTGCGTCCCGCACAAGCGCGTGCTTGAAGGTATAGACCGCCTCCGGCGCCTCACCCCGACAGAATACCAGCTCTGACCGAACCAGTTGGGTAAGCGCGCCCTCAAGCTTCTCTTTAGACAGCCCCGCTACGGTGTTCAGCAGTTCGTAGGAGAATTCCCGGCCTACCACTGCACCGATCTGGGCTACTTCCCTCACCGGCGCCAACCGGTCGAGTCTTGCCACCAGCGATGCGTGCAATGTTGTCGGAATCGCCATCGAGGGCAGTGGACGGTTGAGCGCGTAATGACCGTCCCGCTCCTCCAGGAATCCGGTTTCCAGTACCGTCTTGGTTAGTTCTTCGACGAAGAGGGGCACGCCATCGGTACGCGCGAGGATCTGGTTCATCACCTCCTCCGGAAGCGTTTTTCCAGCGGTGACGCGACCGATCAATGTCGCCCCGTCGCGTCGGCTTAGTCGCGTTAGCGAGACCGTCGTCACATGTGCATGACCTGGCCAGGGTGCCGTGAACTCCGGTCTCGCGGTGATGAGCAGCAGCACCCGAAGCCGGGGCACCTGGTCCAGTATAACCGTGAGTAGCTCCAGCGAGGTCGGGTCCGCCCAATGGACATCCTCAAAAAGGATGAACAGTGGCCGCCGGGCTGCCAGGTTATTGAACTGTGCCAAAAGCGCCGCCAACGTCATTTCCTTGCGCTTTTGCGGGCTCAGCTCTGGTAGGCGATGGCGGTCATCGGGTGGTAACGACAGAAGGTTGGCCAGGAGCGGCATCGCATGGTCCGCGTCAGCGCCGGGTGGGACGAGCAAAGCTTCGAGCTTGCCGAATTTCTCCGCCGTTGAGTCACTTCGCTCAAACCGGGCGGCCCGTTCGAGTTGGCCGATGAATGGAAACAGCGCACTGTTCGTGTGATGCGCTGAGCAGAAAAAGCGCAACGGAATGTGTGGTTCGGCTTGAAGTCGTTCCTGAAGCGCGAGGGAAATGTGCGACTTGCCGATGCCCGGCTCTCCTGTCAGCACCACAACGCAGCCGTCGCCCTGCGAGGCATGCCGCCAGCGACGTACTAATAGCTCGATCTCCTCGTCGCGACCGATCAGTGGTGTCAATCTGGCCGTGTGTTGCGCCTCGAAACGGCTTTCCACTCCACTGGTTCTCAGGACCTGCCAAGCCGGTACCGGGTCCGCCCAGCCTTTAAGTGTGATAGGGCCGAGATTGCGGAATTCGAAATACCCCTCAGCGAGCCGGTGTGTACTCTCGGAGATTAGCACCATACCAGGCTCGGCGAACGTCTGCAGGCGCGCAGCTAAATTTGGCGTCTCACCGATGACCACCTGCTCCTTGGCGGCACCTTCACCGATCAAATCGCCGACGACGACTGTGCCGGTCGCGATGCCAACCCGAACTTGCAGCTTGCCGCCGATTTCTGTCGGGAGGTTGGCCACGGCGTCGACCAGCGTCAGCCCTGCGCGCGTCGCCTGCTCGGCATCATCCTCGTGCGCCAGGGGATAGCCGAAATAGGCGAGCGCGCCATCGCCCAGGTACTTAACGATAACGCCCTCATTCTGCTCGATAACCTCTGCGATACATCTGTGAAAGGCGCCTATTACCGCTCGCAAGTCCTCAGGATCAAGGCGGACCGAAAGGGCCGACGAGCCCACCAGATCGCAGAACATGACCGTAAGCTGGCGCCGCTCAGCGGCGTCTCGCGGCAACAGTTTGGCCCCTGTTTCGGGTGTTATGTGGATGCCGCCCTTAAACTCTGCAATCGCGCGCAGCATCTTGCGGCGATGCCCAAGCAGCACGCCGAGATCCTTTAGATCCTGCTCCGTCAGATCGCGGACGACCGAGAGGTCAATGGCATTCTCGCCGAAGCGCTGGGCGTACTCTCCCAAGCCGACCGATGCTAGCCATTCTGCAATCCCAGTCATGGCGGAACTCACGGTTCACGCTTGACAATAGCAGGTACGGAAGGCGTGCGAAGCCGCATCAGTCGATCCAGGCGGCGGTCTCCAGGAATTATAAAGTAATTTCAATGATATGAGAGTTCGCAATTTTATTCTGAGTGGCTTCCAATTAACGGTATCTTCGTCCATGCCGTGCCACACCCTGCGGTAATTTCCGCGCAGGGGTCGTTGCCATGATCAATAAAATCCGCATCCGAACCAAGCTTCTGCTGGTTCTGGCCCTGACTGGCATTTCATTGACGGCGGCGATCGGCGCAGCGACTTCTATTCTGCATGAGCGGATGCTGCAGGACCGCGTTGCCAAGCTGAAGGGCGTTGTCGAAATGGCGACGGAGCAGGCCAGCGCGCTCGAAGCCCAGGTCCTTGCCGGCAAGATGACGCGGGACGACGCCATGGCTCGCTTCAGGGATGCCGGCCGGGGCATGTGGTTCGATGATCACAAGGCCTATGTGGCGATCGTCAATTTCGACGGCATTTGGTTCACCAATGCCGGCGTTCCGAAGATCGAGGGTGGCCGCGGCTCGACCATGCCGGACGGCCGCTATGTTTCGGACAACCTGACGGCCGCCGTGAAGTCCAGCGACGAAGGTGTCACGACCTATGACTATCCGAAGCCCGGCACGACCGAGGCCTTGCCGAAAATGACCTTTGTCAAAAAATTCGTGCCGTGGAAGCTGATCATCACTGCCGGTGTCTGGATCGATGACCTGGAGGCAGACTATCGCGCGGTCGTGTATCGGCTGGCCGGCTACGGCATGGTGCTGCTACTCATCACCAGCGGACTGATCCTGCTGCTCAGCCGCAATATCAGCCTTTCGCTGACGGGGTTGAAAGACAAGATGGAGCGGCTGGTCGGTGGCGATCTGTCGGTTGATATCTCTGAGGCCTCGCGCAGCGACGAAGTCGGCGAGATGGCGAAAGCAGTGCAGGTGTTCAAGAACAATGCGGTCGCGATGCAGGCTATGCAGGCCGAACAGAAAGAGCTCGGCGCCCAGGCCGAGCGGCAGAAGAAACAACTGATGCGCGAAATGGCGGATGGCTTCGAGGCTCGTATCGGCGGCATCGTCGGCGCCGTGTCCGGCGCCGCAGCGGCGATGCAGAGCACCGCGCAGACGATGTCGGTCAATGCCGAAAGCACCCAGCAGCGTACCAGCGCGGTGGCCGCCGGCGCCGAGGAATCCACCGTCAATGTGCAGACCGTCGCCGCCGCATCGGAAGAGCTGGCGGCCTCGATCTCGGAAATCGGCCGCCAGGTGACGCAGGCCTCGGTGGTGGCGCGTAAGGCCAACGAAGAGAGCGAGAAGACCAATGCCAGCGTTGCCGGCCTCGCCGATGCCGCGCAGAAGATCGGCGAGGTGGTCGCCTTCATCACCCAGATCGCCAGCCAAACCAACTTGCTGGCGCTGAATGCCACCATCGAGGCGGCGCGCGCAGGCGACGCCGGCCGCGGCTTTGCGGTGGTTGCCTCCGAAGTGAAGTCGCTGGCGACCCAGACATCCAAAGCCACCGACGACATTCGCGCCCAGATCGAGACCATCCAGGCCGAGACCGCCGACGCCGTGGCGGCGATCAAGCGGATCTCGATGACCATCGTCGAGGTCAACGACATCTCCACCACCATCGCGGCCTCGATGCACCAGCAGGGCGCTGCGACCCAGGAAATCACCCGCAACGTCCAGGAAGCCGCGGATTCCGCCAAGCACGTCTCGGAAAACATCAACGGCGTCAGCGAAGCCGTCGAAGCCACCGGCCAGGCGGCCTCCGGACTGCTCGGCGAGGCCGACCGGCTGGCGGCGCAGGCCCGAACGCTGCAGGCCGAGGTCAGCGACTTCCTGGCCACGGTTCGGGCGGCTTGACGCGCTTTCGCGCGCCAGCCATCGCCGAACACGCTTTGACCTCGGGCCTGGGAGCCCCTATTTTGCGTATAGAGCTTCCTGCCGCCTGGGCCTGACATGACCGCCTCGCTGAAATCCATCGACGGCACGGCTGATTTGCCGCTGCTGATGAACGCCCTCGCGCAAGACGCGCGCGCTGCCGCGCGGGCGCTGGCGATTGCGCCGGCCGAACAGAAAAACCGGGCGCTGGCGGCGATGGAGCGGGCGATCCGCGAGGGGGCGCCGGCTATCCTGGCCGCCAACGCCGAGGATGTCACCGAAGCCAGTGCGTCCGGCGCGACTGCCGCCTTCGTCGACCGCCTGACCCTGACCGCGGCCCGCGTCAGCGCGATGGCCGACGGTATCCGCGTTATCCAGGATATTGCCGACCCCGTCGGCCTTGTCACCGAAACTTGGCAGCGGCCGAACGGCATGACCATCGAGCGCGTCCGCGTGCCGCTCGGTGTTGTCGCGGTGATTTTCGAGAGCCGTCCGAACGTGGCGGCAGATGCCGGCGTGCTCTGCATGAAATCCGGCAATGCCGTGATCCTGCGCGGCGGCTCCGACAGTTTCCGCTCCTGCCGCGCGATCCATGCCTGTCTGGTGCAGGGGCTTCGCGAGGCCGGGCTCCCGGAGGCCGCGATTACGCTGGTGCCGACCCGCGACCGCGCCGCGGTCGGGCTGCTGCTGAGCGGCCTCAACGGCGGCGTGGACGTGATCGTGCCGCGTGGCGGCAAGAGCCTGGTCGCGCGCGTCGAAGCCGAGGCCCGGGTGCCGGTGTTCGCGCATCTCGAAGGCGTCAATCACGTCTATGTCGATCGCGCTGCTTCGCTCGATATGGCGAAATCGATCGTGTTGAACGCCAAGATGCGGCGGCCCGGCGTCTGCGGCGCGACCGAGACACTGCTGATCGACCGCGCGGTGGCCGCAACGCATCTCAAGCCGCTGGTCGAAATGCTGATCGAGGCCGGCTGCGAAGTCCGCGGTGACGTCGCCGTGCAGGCCGCGGATGCGCGCGTGAAGGCTGCTACCGACGAGGACTGGGACACCGAATACGAGGACGCCATCATCGCGGCGAAGATCGTCGACGGTCTCGATGGCGCGCTCATCCATATTCACGACCACGGCTCGCACCACACGGATGCGATCGTGACCGAGGATGTCGCGGCCGCGACGCGCTTTCTCAACGAGGTCGATTCCGCGATCGTGTTGCATAACGCCTCAACGCAGTTCGCCGATGGCGGCGAGTTCGGCTTCGGCGCCGAGATCGGCATCGCCACCGGCAAATTCCACGCCCGCGGTCCGGTTGGCGCGGAGCAGCTCACCAGCTTCAAATATCGTATCCACGGCACCGGGCAGACCCGGCCGTGATCAACACCGTGTGCGCGCGTGGGGACTGAGTCGGATCACCCTTCAGTCTTCGGCCACAGCATTTCGGGCCACGACATTCCGTTTCACAGTGACGGCATGCGGATCGGGCTGCTTGGCGGCTCGTTCAACCCGCCGCATCAGGCGCATCGCGCGATCTCGCTGTTTGCGATGAAGCGACTGCAACTCGATCGCGTCTGGTGGCTGGTGTCGCCCGGCAACCCGCTGAAGGATTCGCGCAACCTGCACGATCTCTCCGAGCGCGCTGCCGCCGCACGCGCGATGGCCGATCATCCGCGCATCGACGTGACGTGCCTCGAGACCGTGATCGGCACGCGCTATACCGTCGACACCATCCAGTACCTGCGCAAGCGCTGCGCCACGGCCCGTTTCGTCTGGATCATGGGCGCGGACAACCTCGCCCAGTTCCACAAATGGGAAAACTGGCAGCGAATCGCGGCGGAAGTGCCGTTTGCGGTAATCGACCGACCGCCGCTTACGTTGCGTGGCCTCGCGGCGCCTGCGGCGCAGGCGCTGGGGCGTTACCGGATACCGGAGGGCGAGGCGGGGTCATTAGCTGATCTCGATCCGCCCGCCTGGGTGTTCCTGACCGGGCTGAAGCTGTCGCTCTCCTCGACGAGGCTTCGCAATGCCGATGGCAGCTGGAAAACGTAATTCCACAACACCGCCGCGATAAGTGCTATAGGGGCGCTCTGGAATATTGAATCCACGACACCCTCATGCATACTCTTTCCACCGGGCGCCGGATCAGGCGCCCCGTACCGTGAAAGGAATGGTCCCTGGCCACTTCTGTATCGACGAAAACCGGCGCCGCTAAAAAGAAGGCCCCGGCCAAGGCAACTGCCAAAGTAGCTGCCAAAGCTTCAACCAAAGCTGCCGCTCTCAAACCCGCTGTTGCGAAGAAGGCCGTCGCACCGAAAAAGGCTGTAGTCGCCAAGAAGGCCGCTGCGCCGAAGAAGGCCGCAGTTGCCAAGACTTCGGTTGCCAAGACTTCGGTCGCTAAGGCTTCTACCGCCAAGGTAACGAAGGCGAAGAAAGCCGCGCTCGCTGGCTTGCAGGTTCGCGACAGCGCCACCGTGGTGCTCGACCTGATCCTCAAGCGGCTCGATGACATGAAGGCGGAATCGACCGTCACCATCGACCTGCGCGGCAAGTCGGCGTTCACCGATTACATGGTCGTCACCACCGGCCGCTCGAACCGCCATGTCGGATCGCTGGCCGAGACTGTCGCCAAGGGTCTGAAGGAAGCCGGCAACAAGAAGCTCCATATCGAGGGGCTGCCGAATTGCGACTGGGTTCTGATCGATACCGGCGAAGTGATCGTTCACGTCTTCCGTCCGGAAGTGCGTGAATTCTACAATCTCGAGCGGTTGTGGACGCAGAGTCCGGGCGACGAAGCCAAGATAGAACTGAAGGCGGTTTAGCCTTCGCCCCGGACGCGGCGCGGCATCTCTGTGCCGCTCCGCGGAGCGGGGTGTCAGCGAACTCCGGCGTTCGTTACGGCCCGGCTTGCGACACAATACTTCACTGCGTCTTGCGTCGCGACCCGGACAGGCAGCCGGCTTACCCTCGAATGATGATATCTTGCCCCGATGCATCTGGTTTTGATTTCGATCGGCAAGCTCAAGCAAGGGCCCGAGCGCGAACTGGCGGAGCGGTATCGCGATCGGTTCGACGATATCGGTCGCAAGCTCGGCTTTCGCGGCCTGGCGATTCATGAAATTTCGGAAAGCCGTGCCCGTGACACGGCGACCAGAATTGCCGAGGAGGCTGCCGCGATTTCGGCGCTGATTCCGGAAAAGGCGGTGATTGTCGCGCTGGACGAGCGCGGCAGCAGCGTCGACAGCCCGACCTTCGCCCGGCATCTCGGCCGCTGGCGAGACGAATCAGTGCCGCATACAATTTTCGTGATCGGCGGGGCGGACGGACTTTCGCCCGATTTGCGGCGCAGAGCCAAGTTAAGTATCGCATTCGGCGCGGCGACTTGGCCACACCAGATGGTTCGCGTCATGCTTCTGGAACAGATTTACCGGGCCGCGACGATATTGTCCGGCCACCCGTATCACCGCGTTTAGAACTCCCAGTGAAGGCGACGACCCGCTTGATGCAGTCACCGCGGCCCAATCTCTGTCAAACCCACACCGTTCGCCGCGGCGGGATGTATGCGTCGTTATTCTCGATTGCTTTGCTGTCGGCCGGCCTGATTGGCGCGAGCGCGAAGCCTGCGTGCGCGCAGGTCAATGCGGCGCCGACGCAGCAGGCCACTGCGCCACCCGTCGATATCATCCGGCAGCGCGAGCAGGAGCTGGAAGCTGCCCGCGCGCAGCAGAAGGCCGCCGCCGAACTACAGGAAAAGCTGAAGGCCGATATCGCAGCCCTCGGACAGGACCGCGGCAAGCTCAGCCAGCAGCTGATCGACATCGCAGCCCGGGTGCGCGACGTCGAGACGAAGATCGACGATTCCGAAGCCCGCCTCGGCCCGCTCGATGCGCGCGAACGCGAGATTCGCTTCTCGCTGCAATCGCGCCGTTCCGAGATCGCCGAAGTGCTGTCCGCTCTGCAGCGCGCCGGCCGTCGCGCACCGCCGGCTTTGTTCGTGCGTCCGGAAGACGCACTGAAATCGCTGCGCACCGCGATGCTGCTCGGCGCCGTGGTGCCTGACATGCGCGTGCGCGCTGACAAGTTGATTGCCGATCTCGGTGAACTCGTCGCTCTGCGCAAGAACATCGGCGCCGAGCGCGACAAGCTCGCGGCCGACCGCGACAAGCTCAAGGAAGACCAGGTCCGGCTCGCCTCGTTCACCGAGGAACGGCAGAAGCAGCAGAGAGCGGCTGAAAAGGACATGGAGACCGAGGCGGCCCGCGCGCTGGCGCTGTCCAAGCAGGTCGACAGCCTGCAGGGCCTGATCGCCAAGATGGAACAGGAATCCAGGGCAGCGGCCAAGGCCGCTCAGACGGCAAGTCTGCAGGGCGCGCCTGCCGCGCTTGGTAACGGCAAACCGAATGTCGGCGCCTTCAAGGATACCGCACGTTTAAGCCCGGCGATCGCCTTTGCCTCGGCCAAGGGACTGTTTGCGCTGCCAGTTAACGGCATCAAGATTCGCAATTTCGGCGGTTCCGATGGCGTCGGCGGTGTCGAAAAGGGCATTTCGCTGGCCGCGCGCGGCGGCGCTCAGGTCACAACCCCGTGTGATGGCTGGGTTGTCTATTCCGGCCCGTTCCGCAGCTACGGACAACTCTTGATCCTCAACGCGGGTGGCGGGTATCATGTGTTGATTGCCGGAATGGAACGCATTTCGGTCAACATCGGCCAGTTCGTTTTGACGGGTGAACCGGTCGCCATCATGGGATCGACATCCCGGGTAGCGTCCGTTCTGGCGGCCAATGCCAGCCAGCCCGTGCTTTATATCGAGTTCCGTAAGGACGGGACTCCAATCGACCCTGGTCCATGGTGGGCCGCAAACGAAGGCGAAAAGGTTCGCGGATGATGCGCAAGACTTCGATAATCCTGCTCAGTGCTGCCACCGGCGCCGCCCTGACGCTCTTCGTGACCCAGCCACGCGCGGTGTTCATGGGAACCAGCGCCCGCGCTGCGACCTCCGACACCTACCGCCAGCTCAATTTGTTCGGCGACGTATTCGAGCGCGTCCGCTCCGACTATGTCGAGAAGCCCGACGACAGCAAGCTGGTGGAGTCCGCCATCTCCGGCATGCTCACCGGCCTCGATCCGCATTCCAGCTACATGGATGCCAAGAGCTTCCGTGACATGCAGGTGCAGACCCGCGGTGAATTTGGCGGCCTCGGCATCGAAGTCACGATGGAAGACGGCCTGATCAAGGTGGTGTCGCCGATCGACGACACGCCGGCGTCGAAGGCCGGCATCATGGCCAACGACATCATCACAAGCCTCGACGATGAAGCGGTGCAGGGCCTGACCCTGAACCAGGCCGTCGAGAAGATGCGCGGCCCGGTCAACACCAAGATCAAGCTGAAGATCGTCCGCAAGGGCAGGGATGAGCCGCTCGACGTCACGCTGGTGCGCGATAACATCCGTGTCCGCTCGGTGCGCGCGCGCGTCGAAAGCGATGACATCGCCTACATCCGCGTCACCACCTTCAACGAACAGACCACCGAAGGCCTGAAGCGCGAGATCGCCAACCTGACGTCGCAGATTGGCGCCGACAAGATCAAGGGCTTCATCATCGATCTCCGAAACAACCCCGGCGGCCTGCTGGAAGAAGCGGTGACGGTGTCGGATGCGTTCCTGGAGCGCGGCGAAATCGTCTCGACCCGCGGCCGCAACGCCGAGGAAACCCAGCGCCGCACCGCGCATGCCGGTGATCTCACCAAGGGCAAGCCGGTGGTCGTGCTGATCAACGGCGGCTCCGCCTCGGCGTCGGAAATCGTCGCCGGCGCATTGCAGGACCACAAGCGCGCCACCACGATCGGTACGCGCTCGTTCGGCAAGGGCTCGGTGCAGACCATCATCCCGCTCGGTTCCGGCAACGGCGCGCTGCGGCTGACCACGGCGCGCTACTTCACGCCGTCCGGCAAGTCGATCCAGGCCAAGGGCATCGTGCCCGACATCGAGATCGTGCAGGACGTGCCGGATGAGCTGAAGTCGCGCACCGACACCAAGGGCGAAGCCTCGTTACGTGGCCATCTCAAGAACGACGGCGACGAGAAGACCGGCTCGCAGTCCTACGTGCCGCCGGATGCCAAGGACGACAAGGCGCTCAAGGCCGCAGCCGACCTGCTGCACGGCATGAAGGTCACCGCCAACACGACGGTAACCGAGGACAAGGCCGCCGCGAAGCCGGAAGCCAAGCCCGAGGCGGCCAAGCCCGAGACCAAGCCGAACTGATCGTTCGAGCGAAAGAAGTTGAGGAAAGGGCGGCCTGTGGGTCGCCCTTTTTCGTGGCCCCAATCGGTGCTGTCGCCTTGACGTGGCGTGGTATCCTCCGGCCACCTGATTCGGGAGGTCCATGACCGTGTCGAGCGACGATCTGAGCGCCCCGCTTGGACAGACAGAGGTCCGCAAGCGCCGCTTCCGGCTGCCGATTTCGGCGCCGCAGGCAGTTGCGGGCGTGCTCGGTGTGGTGCTGCTCGGCTTTCTCGGCTTTGCGATTTTCGGTGATAATCCGCTCGGCGGCGAGCCGGTGTCGCGCGTGGCGCTGAAGCCGCCGGCGCCGGCTGAAGAAAAGCCCCCGATTGAAATCAAACGCGGTCCCGCCAAGGCGGCGGAGAAAGCGCCCGAGGTCACCGGCCAGAAGACCATCACCATCATCGACGGCTCCAGCGGCGCGCGGCGCGATGTCGTCGTCTCCAGCGACGGCTCGGAGACGGTCGAACCCGGTGCGCCGGAAGCCGCGCCCCCGGTGATCTCTGGCATCAATCCCAAGCTGCTGGAGAAATCACGCTACGGCATGGTGCCGATCGCCGCTGACGGCCTCAAGCCGGTGTCGGCCTATGCGGCCGGCTCCGATGCCGAGCGTGCCAAAGCGATGAAGACGCCGAGCATTGCGATTGTGATCGGTGGCCTCGGCGTCGGCGCGGCCAAAACCGCCGATGCGATCATGAAACTGCCCGCCGCCGTCACGCTCGGCTTCACGCCCTACGGTTCCGATCCCGGCAAGCTCGTCGAGCGTGCCCGCGCGCAGCGCCACGAGGTGCTGCTGCAACTGCCGATGGAGCCGTTCGACTATCCCGACAACGATCCCGGCCCGCAGACGTTGTTGGCCACTGCCACGCCGGAACAGAACCTCGATCGCCTGCTGTGGCACATGAGCCGATTCCAGGGCTATGTCGGGGTCGCCAATTTCATGGGCGCGCGCTTCGTCGCGGCCGATGCCGCCATGCAGCCTGTGATTCGCGATGCCGGCAAGCGTGGCCTTGGCTATTTCGACGACGGCACGGCGGCGCGCAGCGTCGGCCAGGCGGTCGCCGAGGGGCAGGGGATGCCGTTCGCGCGCGCCGATCTCGGCATCGACACGGTGCCGACCTCGGCGGATATCGACAAGGCGCTGGCGAAGCTCGAGAGCCTGGCGAAAGAGCGCGGCTACGCCGTCGGCTTCGCCTCGGCGCTGCCGATCTCGATCGAGCGCATCGGCGCCTGGGCAAAAGCCTTGGAAAGCCGCGGCGTGATGCTTGTGCCATTGACAACCGCGATGCTGAAATCAAAAACAGGCAAGCGTCTTTGGTCTAGGGTGAATTCGGCACAGCCGAATCGCTGCGTGAACTGCGTACGAGACGCGAGAGGCATTGACGGAATGGCGCGCTACGAAGACCTGCCCTATCGAACCTGCGTCGGAATGATGTTGATCAACCCGGAAGGGCTTGTCTTTATCGGACGTCGTGCCGGCGGCATCGAACATGTCGATGAAACCCATGTCTGGCAGATGCCGCAGGGTGGCGTCGATCCCGGCGAGGATACCTGGGAAGCCGCCAAGCGCGAGCTTTATGAAGAGACCAGCGTGCGCTCGGTCGAAAAGCTCGGCGAGGTGCCGGACTGGCTGATCTACGACATTCCCCGCACCGTCGCCGGCCGCAGCTGGAAGGGCCGCTACCGCGGTCAGCGCCAGAAGTGGTTCGCGGTGCGCTTCACCGGTCGCGACGAGGAAATCAACGTCGTGGCGCCGGGCGGCGGCCACAAGCCGGAATTCATCAAATGGCGCTGGGAGCCGATGAAAAACCTGCCCGACCTGATCGTGCCGTTCAAACGCCCGGTCTATGAGCGGGTGGTGAAGGAATTCTCGAAACTGTCCGGCGAATAGACGTGGCGCCGGACAAGCCGTACCGCCCCAATGTCGGCGTCGCGTTGTTCAATGCCGAAGGCAAGGTGCTGATCGGCCGTCGCTTCAAGGACGACGGGCCGGAGATCATCTTGCCGGGGCTGGAATGGCAGATGCCGCAGGGCGGCATCGATGCGGACGAGGATCCGCGCACGGCCGTGATGCGCGAACTGTGGGAAGAGACCGGCGTGGTCCATGCCGATTATCTCGATGAGACGGACTGGCTGACCTACGACTTCATCGCCTGTGAAGACCCGACGCACCGCTTCGCGCAATTCCGCGGCCAGCGTCAGAAATGGTTCGCCTTGCGGTTCACCGGAGAGGATGAGGAAGTCGATCCACTGACGCCGCGCAACGGCCAGCCGGCGGAGTTCGACGCCTGGCGCTGGGAGCGGCTCGATCGCGTCGCCGACCTGGTGGTGCCGTTCCGGCGCGAGGTCTATCGCGCGGTGGCCAGCGATTTTGCGAAATATGTGTGAGGTGCGCGCCGGCCAAGCCGCGAACTCCGCGGTCGTCACCCGGCTTGACCGGGTGATTCAGCAGACGCAGACGTCACGGCTTGATCTTCGATGGCAGTGATTACTGGGTCGCCCGGTCAAGCCGGGCGATGACAGCCAGTGGACGTTAATGCATCGCCGTCGAGTTGATGTGCTGCTGGATGACCTTGAAGTGGTCGAGGCGCTCGATGGCGCGGTCGAGGACGGAGCCCTCTTTCTCGGCCAGTTTCTCTTCCATCGCCGTGATCTGGTCGGCAAAAGCGCTGCGATCGAGATCCTGCAGCGAGGTCGCGACATCGGCCAGCACGGTGAGGCCCTTGTCGTTCACTTCGGCGAGGCCGCCGAGCACGATGATCATCTGCTTGGTGGCGCCTGTGGTGATGGTCATGATCCCCGGACGAAGGGCTGCGACCATCGGGGCGGCACCAGCCAGCACGCCGAAGTCGCCTTCGAGGCCGGGGACGTCGACCTGATCGACTTCACCTGCGAAGGCGAGTTTTTCCGGCGAGACGAGATCGAAGTGAAAGGTGGCCATGGTGGTACCTGCGGGTCACGAATAGCGAATAGTCAGAAAGAGCGGAGGAAGCAGCGCGACTCGCGGGCCGCGCTGCTTCCGTTGTTTCTTAAGCGGCTTCAGCAGCCAGCTTCTTGCCCTTTTCGACGGCCTCTTCGATGGCGCCGACCATGTAGAAGGCGGCTTCCGGGAGGTGGTCGTACTTGCCTTCGCAGATCGCGCGGAAACCCTTGATGGTGTCGGCGAGGTCGACGAACTTGCCCGGCGATCCCGTGAAGATTTCGGCGACGAAGAACGGCTGCGACAGGAAGCGCTCGATCTTGCGGGCGCGGGCGACGGCCACCTTGTCCTCTTCCGACAGTTCATCCATGCCGAGAATGGCGATGATGTCCTGCAGCGACTTGTACTTCTGGAGAACCTGCTGAACCATACGTGCGGTCTGGTAATGCTCCTCGCCGACGATCAGCGGGGACAGCATGCGCGAGGTGGAATCCAGCGGATCCACGGCCGGGTAGATGCCCTTTTCCGAGATCGCGCGGTTCAGCACGGTCGTCGCGTCCAGATGGGCGAACGAGGTGGCGGGCGCCGGATCGGTCAAATCGTCGGCCGGCACGTAGATGGCCTGCACCGAGGTGATCGAACCCTTGTGCGTGGTGGTGATGCGCTCCTGCAGCGCGCCCATGTCGGTCGCCAGCGTCGGCTGATAGCCCACCGCCGAAGGAATGCGGCCGAGCAGCGCCGACACTTCCGAACCCGCCTGGGTGAAGCGGAAGATGTTGTCGATGAAGAACAGCACGTCCTGGCCCTGATCGCGGAAATGTTCCGCGACGGTCAGGCCCGACAGCGCTACGCGCATGCGCGCGCCCGGAGGCTCGTTCATCTGGCCGAACACCAGCGCGCACTTCGACTTCACCGACGGGTCGGGATTGTGCGGATCGGCGTTCACCTTGGACTCGATGAACTCGTGATAGAGATCGTTGCCTTCGCGGGTACGCTCGCCAACGCCGGCGAACACCGAGTTGCCGCCGTGCGCCTTGGCGACGTTGTTGATCAGTTCCTGGATCAGCACGGTCTTGCCGACGCCGGCGCCGCCGAACAGGCCGATCTTGCCGCCCTTGGCGTAGGGCGCGAGCAGATCGACGACCTTGATGCCGGTGACGAGAATTTCAGCTTCCGTAGACTGCTCGGTGTACAGCGGTGCTTCCTGATGGATGGCGCGCAGGCCTTCCGAGGCGATCGGACCGCCTTCGTCGATCGGCTCGCCGATCACGTTCATGATACGGCCGAGGGTACCCACGCCGACTGGGACCATGATCGGGTTGCCGGTGTCGCTGACCGGCTGGCCGCGGACCAGACCTTCGGTGGTGTCCATCGCGATGGTGCGGACCGTCGATTCGCCGAGATGCTGGGCAACTTCGAGCACCAGACGGTTGGAACCGTTCATGGTCTCAATGGCGCTCAGAATCGCGGGCAGGTGGCCTTCGAACTGCACGTCGACGACGGCGCCGATGACCTGGGTGATGCGGCCGGTCTGGTTGGGGGTAGCCATGAAACTTCTCCTTGAAGTCCGAAACTTGAAACGACGGTCAAACGGGACCGAAATGCTGAATTAGATCGCCTCGGCGCCGGAGATGATCTCGATCAGCTCCTTGGTAATCATCGCCTGACGGGTGCGGTTGTAGATCAATGTCTGCTTGCGGATCATGTCGCCGGCGTTGCGCGTGGCGTTGTCCATCGAGCTCATCTGCGCGCCGTAGAACGAAGCGTTGTTCTCCAGCAGCGCGCGGAAGATCTGCACCGCGAGATTGCGCGGCAGCAGGCCCTTGAGGATTTCGTCTTCCTCGGGCTCGTATTCGTAAACCGGCGCCGGGCCGTCGGTCGCGGCGGCCTTGGCCTGCACCACCAGCGGGATGATCTGCTGAGCGGTCGGGATCTGTGCGATCACGGTCTTGAAGCGCGCGAAGAACAGCGTGCAGACGTCGAATTCACCGCCCTCGAAGCGCGCGAGCACTTTCTTGGCGATGTCTTCGGCGTTGACGAAGCCGAGCTGCTTCACCGAGCGCAGTTCGAGATGCTCGACGATCTGCTTGTCGAAGGTGCGGCGCAGCTGCTCGTAGCCCTTGCGTCCCACGCAGAAGAACTTGACCTCTTTGCCCTGGTTCATCAGCGCCAGCGCGCGTTCGCGCGCCAGACGGACGATCGAGGAGTTGAACGCGCCGGACAGGCCGCGTTCGCCGGTGCAGACCAGCAGGAGGTGAACCTGGTCCTTGCCGGTGCCGCCGAGCAGCGCCGGGCCGGTGCCGGAACCGGCTGCCGCGCCTGCGATGCTGGCAATAACCGCATCCATCCGCTCGGCGTAGGGCCGGGCGGCTTCGGCGGCCAGCTGCGCGCGGCGCAGCTTGGACGCCGCCACCATCTGCATGGCCTTGGTGATCTTCTGCGTCGCCTTGGTGGAGGCGATGCGGACACGCATGTCTTTAAGTGAAGCCATTCTCAGTCCACCCCGGCGATCAAGCGCTTGGCCCGATCGCAAACCTCTCGTTGGTCATGCCCGGCCGTGTGCCTGACATCCACGTTCTGAATTGTATCAACGCTTACGGTGATGGCCGGCGCGAGGCCGGCCATCACCGCAGAATCAAACGAAAGACTTGGCGTAACCTTCGACAACAGCCTTGAGCTTGCCAGCGGTATCGTCGCTGAGATCGCGGCTGTCGCGGATGGCGTTCAGGATGTCGACGTTCTTGCCGCGCAGCAGCGACAGGAGACCATCTTCAAAGCTGCGCACCTTGGCGACCGGCAGGTTGTCGAGGTAGCCGTTGACGCCGGCGTAAATCACCACGACCTGCTCTTCCATCTTCAGCGGCGAGAACTGCGGCTGCTTCAGGAGTTCGGTGAGGCGGGCGCCGCGGTTCAACAGGCGCTGCGTCGAGGCGTCGAGATCGGAGCCGAACTGAGCGAATGCCGCCATTTCGCGGTACTGCGCCAGCTCGCCCTTGATCTTGCCGGCGACTTTCTTCATCGCCTTGGTCTGCGCGGCGGAGCCGACGCGCGAAACCGACAGACCGACGTTCACGGCAGGGCGGATGCCCTGGAAGAACAGGTCGGTTTCGAGGAAGATCTGGCCGTCGGTGATCGAGATCACGTTGGTCGGGATGTAGGCCGACACGTCGTTGGCCTGGGTTTCGATGATCGGCAGCGCCGTCAGCGAACCCGAACCCTGCGAATCGTTGAGCTTCGCAGCGCGCTCGAGCAGGCGCGAATGCAAATAGAACACGTCGCCGGGATAGGCTTCGCGGCCCGGCGGGCGGCGCAGCAGCAGCGACATCTGGCGGTAGGCGACAGCCTGCTTCGACAAATCGTCATAGATGATGACGGCGTGCATGCCGTTGTCGCGGAAGTACTCGCCCATGGTGCAGCCGGTGAACGGCGCGATGTACTGCATCGGGGCCGGATCGGAAGCGGTGGCGGCGACGACGATGGAATATTCCAGCGCGCCCTGCTCTTCGAGCACCTTCACGAACTGCGCGACGGTGGAGCGCTTCTGGCCGATCGCGACGTAGACGCAATACAGCTTCTTGCTCTCGTCCGGCTGCGAGTTCAGCGGCTTCTGGTTGAGAATGGTATCGAGCGCGATCGCGGTCTTGCCGGTCTGACGGTCACCAATGATCAGCTCGCGCTGGCCACGGCCGACCGGGATCAGGGCGTCGATCGCCTTGAGGCCGGTTGCCATCGGCTCGTGGACCGACTTGCGGGGACTAATGCCGGGCGCCTTGACGTCAACGCGCATGCGCTTTTCGAACTGGATCGGGCCCTTGCCGTCGATCGGGTTGCCGAGCGCGTCAACGACGCGGCCGAGCAGACCCTTGCCGACCGGCGTATCCACGATGGCGCGGGTACGCTTGACGGTCTGGCCTTCCTTGATCTCGCGGTCGGCGCCGAAGATCACGATGCCGACGTTGTCGGTTTCGAGATTCAGCGCCATGCCGCGCGTGCCGTTCTCGAACTCGACCATTTCGCCGGCCTGGACGTTGTCGAGGCCGAAGACGCGGGCAATGCCGTCGCCGACGGACAGAACCTGTCCAACTTCGGAAACTTCAGCTTCCTGGCCGAAGTTCTTGATCTGATCCTTGAGGATCGCGGAAATTTCCGCGGCGCGGATGTCCATCAGCCTGCCTCTTTCATCGCGTGCTTAATCGAGTTGAGTTTGGTGCGAAGCGAACTGTCCACCATGCGGCTGCCGAGCTTGACGACAAGCCCGCCGATGATGGCCGGATCGATCTTCACGTTGAGCGCGACATCCTTGCCCGTCACTGATTTTAGTGCGGTCTTCAGGGCGTCGAGATTCTTGTCACTGAGCGGCTCGGCGACGGTGACGTCGGCCGTGGCTTCGCCCTTGAATTTTGCCACTAGCGCGCGAAAAGCGCGGATCACGTCGCGGACCGCGAACAGGCGGCGGTTAGCGGTCAGAACTTTCAGAAACTTGGCGCTGATGCCGCCGATGCCGGCGTC
>NZ_JAQGJT010000008.1 GCF_028290495.1 Tardiphaga sp. | reverse complement strand
CAAAGGCTGGCGAAGCAACGCCGTCTCCGACCGACAAAAGGCGAGCGCCAGCGACGCCATCTTAGGGCGACAAGTCAGGCCGCCGCCGCCAGCATCTTCTGGACCTCGTTAACGAGGTCGCGGAGGTGGATCGGCTTGGACAGCACCTTGGCGTGCTTGGGGGCGGACGAATCCGGGTTGAGGGCGACCGCGGCAAAGCCGGTGATGAACATGATCTTGATGTCGGGGTCGAGTTCGCTGGCGCGGCGCGCCAGTTCGATACCGTCCATCTCGGGCATCACGATGTCCGTCAGAAGCATTTCAAACGGCTCTTCGCGCAGTCTCTGATAGGCGGAAAGCCCGTTATCATGAGACGAAACTTGGAAACCGGCGTTTTCCAGGGCCTTGACCAGGAAGCGGCGCATGTCGTTGTCATCTTCGGCGAGGAGGATCTTGTGCATGGCTGTTGGACGTCGAACCCGAATGAGAGGACCTGGGCCTCCACTAGGCCCTCGGTCTGGTAAATTTGGGGTGAAGGCGCAGGCCGCAAAAACCGTAATATTGTCCCAGGATGGTGCGCCAAATCGGCCTTCCCTGCAATGAGGGCGGTGCTTTGCGCCGGCCGCGGCCCTTCCGCAGGGTATTTTGCAGGGGATTTTACAGGTGTGGACGTTTTGTGCGGGACCACAATGAGTTCTCCCCCCGCGGCGGTTTTCTGGCAGACTGTGGCTATAAAACAGTGCTGCGACAGGGATGGCGCGCTTCGATGACCCCTTTTGATGGCGACCTGTCGCCTCCCTTCGACATCGTCGAGCCCGCCGAGTGGCGCGCCCCGATCATTTTCAATTCGCCGCATTCCGGCTCGGTCTATCCGCCAGAATTCCTCGATGCCTCGCGCATCGACGTGGTGGCGCTGCGCCGCTCGGAAGATTCGTTCATGGACGAATTGATTGCGGGCCTCAGCGCACGCGGCTTCCCGGTGGTGCGGGTGCACTTCCCGCGCTCTTATGTCGACGTCAACCGCGAGCCCTACGAGCTCGATCCGCGGATGTTCACCGGACGGCTGCCAAGCTTCGCCAATACCCGCTCGATGCGGGTCGCCGGCGGGCTCGGCACGATTCCGCGGGTGGTCGGCGATGGCCAGGAAATCTACCGCGAACGGCTCGAGGTCGATGACGCCCTCACCCGCATCGAGACGCTGTACAAGCCCTATCACCGCGCGCTGCGCCGGCTGATCAATCAGGCCCACCAGCGCTTCGGCACCGCGATCCTGATCGACTGCCACTCGATGCCGTCGATCGGCATCTCGCGCGAGGAGCCGCGCCGGCCGGACATCGTCGTCGGCGACCGCTACGGCACCAGTTGCGCCAGCATCCTTGCGGAGACGGTCGAGACGACGTTCGGCGGCCTCGGCTATTCGCTCGGTCGCAACAAGCCCTATGCCGGCGGCTTCATCACCGAGCATTACGGCAATCCCGCCAGCGGGCTGCATGCGGTGCAGATCGAGCTGAACCGCGCGATCTACATGGACGAGCGGCGACGCGAGCGCACCGCCCGGTTCGGCCAGATCGCCGCCGATTTCGCCGTGCTCGCCGACGCGCTGGCGCAATTGCCGCTGAGCGACCTCGGCCCGTTCCAGGCCGCGGCGGAGTAGCGCGGCGATCGGCGTCGTTCCGTCGGCGCGCAGTCCGATCAGCCGTCGTTGCGAGGAGCGACTTGTCCGCCGTAACTCGCGAGCGAAGGCGGAAGCGACGCTGCAATCCAGAATGCCGCTCACTTCAAGAGAACTGGATTGCTTCGTCGCAAGGGCTCCGCTTGATCAATGACAGGGCAAAGACTCGTGCCAGATGGCGCTGCCAATCAGAAGCCAAGGGCGCCAAATGTTGCCTTTTAGGTAGCATTGAACCGTAAAAATTCATCGGGATTTAGGTTTTCATACGCAATCTCGGAGTGCGTAAAGTCACAGCACAACCATGAAAGCAGGACAAATGAAACGCTATCTCTCAAGGTTCTGGTCCGATGAGTCGGGGGCAACGGCCATCGAATACGGCCTGATCGCCGCAGGAATTTCCCTGGTGATCATCGCCGCCGTCAACGGAATCGGGACCAGCCTGAACAGCAAGTTCGCCGACATCAACACTTCGCTGAAATAACGACTTCACCAACGGCACATCGCGCCGGTTCGCTGGTTCTCAGCCGGTGGGCGCCAATGCAGCACGCTCACCATCTCCTGCGGCTGTCCGGGAGACAGAGTCGATGCGCCCCATCTCAATGGTTAGCGGCAACTGCAGCCGCTATGGCGCACTAATCCCCGGAAACGGACTCCAAAAGAAAAAAGGGCCGCTTGCGTTGGCAAGCGGCCCAAGTCTAGGGAGGAAACGCCCAAGGAGGGCAGCGATAACGCAAAGCGCTACCGCACCGCAACAATATGCGGCCGCGACGCGAGAAGTGCAAGAGTTTTCGACGTTATACGCATGCAAAATTTGCATGGCGCCGGACTCCAATTGGCATGGTGTGCGCGATTTTTCACTGTCGTTTCAAAGACATGAAGAAATGACCGGAGTTTCCGCGTTTGTTACAAATGAACATATTTTCATTTCTATACGGAGTTCCTGATCGAGAGCGGCCCCATGCTGACGCCGTCGGCAACTGGATTCCGCCCCGCACGGCAGCCGGGATAATCGCCTGGGAGAACCGATCCGCAGATGCGGGCGGAGGTCACGCGCTGTATAGAAGCGGCGAGCCCGCGCCGGGCGCCGCATAAGGAACCTGCCGTGACGGTCATCGATTTCACAGCCTTCATCGGCCGCCTCGCCACCGCTTCCGGCGAGACCATCCTGCCGTTCTTCCGGACCGCGCTGAGCATCGACAACAAGAACAGCACCGATTTCGATCCGGTCACCGAGGCCGACCGCGCCGCCGAGGCCGTGATGCGCCGGATGATCAAGCAGAACTTCCCGCAACACGGCATCGTCGGCGAGGAATTCGGCAGCGAGCGCGAGGACGCGGAATACGTCTGGGTGCTGGATCCGATCGACGGCACCAAATCCTTCATCTCCGGCTTCCCGATCTGGGGCACGCTGATCGCGCTGCTGCACCGGGGCACACCGGTGTACGGCATGATGCACCAGCCCTATATCGGCGAGCGCTTCAGCGGCGACAGTGGCTCGGCGCGTTACCTCGGCCCGTCCGGCGACCGCAAGCTCGCGGTGCGGCGCTGCGCCTCGCTGCAGGAAGCGGTGATGTTCACCACCAGCCCGCGGCTGATGAACGACGCCGACCGCGACGCCTTCCACCGGGTCGAGAACGACGTGCGGCTGTCGCGCTACGGCGGCGATTGCTATTCCTACTGCATGCTCGCCGCGGGTCATCTCGATCTCGTCATCGAGACCGAACTCAAGCCCTATGATATTGCGGCCTTGATCCCGATCGTCACCGGCGCCGGCGGCATCGTCACGACCTGGGAAGGCAAGCCGGCGCAGGCCGGTGGCCGCATCGTCGCCGCCGGTGATCCGCGCGTCCACGAGGCGGCGCTGAAGCGACTCAACACCTAGCGCGAGTTCCCGCTCCGCTGTTTCCCGAATAGAGTCGCCCCGGGGACGCAACAAGGCTAAAACTGTCGGCACTGTCGGCAACGCCTCGGGCGCCGGTGACTGAGCCCCGTTGGACTACCGCCTTATTGCGCGAGCAGACTCATGGTGCCGACCGCTTATTTGCGAGAGCAAGCCGAGAAGTGCCGTCGCCTCGCTCGCGATGCGGGCGATCCGGCCACGCGCACGCGTCTCGAAGTGCTCGCCAGCGAATATGAAGCGCAGGCCAATTTCCAAGACGATCACGCCCCGGGCACGCAGCGTCGCATCGGTCCCTCCGCGGAGTGATTTCCGCGGCTTTTCCCCGTTTCGTCCGCTCGCGGACAAAAAGAATGTTAGCGACCTTCGAAGGTCGCTGCTGCCAAGGCCAAAAGACGTACCTTAGATGAAAGCCGGCCGGCGCAGGGTAAATGCGAGTTAAGAACGGTACCGGACCGACAAAACCCTGTTATGCTTCTTATATCAATAGGTTCCCGCGGAATGCGCTTTCGGAGCCTGTCCTCATCCCCTGCGGAAATACGGCCCGACCGACCGGGCGGGTAACCGCATTTGAATTCTCCCCAACTCGACCCCATGCGAAACCACCTGCTCGCAAGCTTGCCACGCGAGCAGTTCGCGCTACTTGCGCCGCATATGACCACAGTTACTTTACCGCAGAATCTGGTGCTGTCGGAGACCGGCGACGAAGTCGACCATATCTACTTTCCCCATAACGGCATGCTCTCGCTGCTTGCCGTGATGCGCGACGGCAAGGCGATCGAGACCGCCACCGTCGGCCGCGAAGGCACCGTCGGCGCGATGGCCGGTCTCAGGCTCTACATTTCGATGGTCCGCGTCGTCGTGCAATTGCCGATGACCACCAGCAGGATTTCATCGGCCAATTTCCGCAAGGCCGTCGCCACCAGCGAGCCGCTGCGCAACATGTGCATCCACTACAACGAAGTGCTGTTGACCCAGGCGCGCATCACCGCCGCCTGCAACGCGCTGCACGCGGTCGAGGCGCGGTTCGCGCGTTGGCTGCTGCAATCCGCCGACCGCGCCGAGAGCAACACGGTCGGGCTGACGCAAGAACTGATGGCGGAAATGCTCGGCGTCCGGCGCACCTCGGTGACCGAGGTGGCAGGCAAGCTGCAAGCCGCGGGCTCCATCAGCTACGCGCGCGGCGTCATCAGGATCATCGACCGTGCCGCGCTCGAGAGCTCGTCCTGCGAGTGCTATCAGACACTGATCGACCAGACCCGCAAGATCCCGCTCTAGCCGGACCGGCGCGGCGCCGCCTCCGCGCGCAGGTGCTCATAGAGCTGCTGTGCGGGGCGCGACAGTCCCTTGAAGCTGCGGACGCAGATTGCCAGGTGCCGACTGGCCCAAGCATCGCGAATCCGCACCATCCGGATCGGCATCGACCGCGCACAGCGCCTTGCCGCGACCTCCGGCACGATGGCGACCCCGACACCGGCCGCCACCATCTGGCACATCGCATCGAAATCACGCAGTTGCGCCCGAAAGCGCAGCCGCGCGCCGAGCTTCGCCGCATACTTGCCAATGTGGCTTTGCAGCGCCGTCGAATTAGTCAGTCCGACAAAGTCCTCATTGATCACTTCCTTAAAATCGATCTGGCGGCGGCCGGCGAAGGCGTTGCGCTGCGACGTCACCAGCATCAGGCGGTCCTCGCTGAATGAAAACCGTTCGAGCGTGTCCGGCAGCGTATGCTCGGCGGCAAATCCCAGATCGGCCACGCCGCTGGCGATCGCCTGCGCAATATCGGCGCTTTCGCGCTCCTCGACGGCCAGGCTGATGTTCGGATGCTCGCGCAGAAACGACGCCAGCGCCTTCGGCAGATGCTCGGAAAGCCCGACAGTGTTGGCGAGCACGAAGACCCTGGCTTTCAGGCCGCGGGCATAGGCGCCCATCTCGCCGCGCATGGTCTCGACGTCGTGCAGCACGATGCGGGCATGGCCGAGCAGCGCTTCGCCGGCCGCGGTGAGCAGGATGCCTCGCCGGCCGCGCGTCAGAAGCACAACGCCGAGCGTCGCTTCCAGCGCCTTGATCCGCGCGCTCGCCGAAGCCAGCGCCAGATTCGCCCGCGCCGCGCCATGCGTGATGCTGCTGGCCTCGGCAATCGCGACGAACAGCTGAAGATCGACCAGATCGAACCGCATCGGTGATCCCCTTGCCTTCGTCCATGCCGAAGGCTTACTCAAGAACCTCCAGATTGTGCCGCCCCGGACGATCGGTCAATGTCCGGCCATGCCTGATTCCCTCCTCATCCTGATCGCCGCAGCGTTTGCCCTCGCCGGCTTCGTCAAGGGCGTGATCGGCCTCGGCCTGCCGACGGTGTCGATGGGCCTGCTCGCGGTCGCCATGACGCCGGTGCAGGCGCTGACCCTCGTCATTATGCCGGCCGTCGTCACCAATATCTGGCAGACCTTCGCCGGCCCCTATCTGCGCGACATCTTCAGGCGACTGTGGCCTTTGATGCTCGGCACCGCGATCGCGATCTGGCTCGGCGGCGGGCTGATGACCGGCCAGTTCGCGCATTATGCGCCGGTGGTGCTTGGCATCCTGCTGGTGGCCTACGCACTCGTCAGCCTCGGGAAACTCCAGTTCACCGTCACCCCCGCCCATGAAAAATGGGTCGGCGGCGTTGTCGGCGTGATCACCGGCACGATCGCCGCCGCCACCGGCATCCAGGTGATTCCGTCAATGCCCTTCATGCAATCGATCGGCATGCAGAAGAACGAGCTGGTGCAGGCGCTCGGCATGTACTTCACGGTGGCCACTGCGGCGCAGGCGTTCAACCTGACCAGCGCCGGGTTGCTCAACGCCTCCACCGCGCTGCCCGGCGTGATTGGAATGGTCGCGGCCTTTGCCGGCATGTTCATCGGCCAGGCGGCGCGCGACCGGATGCAGCCGGAAGCCTTCCGCCGCTGGTTCCTGATCGCCATGCTGCTGCTCGGGATCTACCTCACCGGCAACGGCATCCACGCCATTCTGAAATAGCTTTTATCGCGCCTGCATCATCGCGACGCGGACACCGAGCGTCACGAACATCGCGCCGAGCGCGCGGTTCAGCCATAGCAGCGCACGGCCGGACTGCCGGATGCGACCGGCGGCCTTCGCCGCGAACGCCGCCATGCCCAAATTCCACGCCGTGCCGGTCGCGATGAAGATCAGCCCGAGCACGATGAAGGCGAGCGCCTTGCCGGCCGCGTCGGCATCGACGAATTGCGGCAGGAAGGCGAGGAAGAACAAAGCCACCTTCGGGTTCAGCGCATTGGTCAGTGCGCCCTGCCAGAACACCTGCCGCAGCGACATTGCCCGCGGCGCGATGCCGGCGTCAGTCGCCGTTGCGGGCGCCCGTGCCAGCAGCATGCGGATGCCGGCATAGACCAGATAGGCCGCGCCGATCCACTTCACTGCGGTGAAGGCCATCGATGACGCCGCCAGCAACGCCGACAGACCGATCGCTGCGGCAAACACGTGCACCAGGCACCCCGTACTGATCCCCAGCGCCGCCGCCACCCCGCCGCGCCAGCCGATCTGCACGCTACGCCCGACGATATAGGCGGTGTCCGGTCCCGGCGTGATGTTGAGCATCAGGCAGGACAGAACGAACAGCCAGAGCGAGTGAATGCCGAGCATGATTTCAGGCCTCTCCGTTGTGGAGCGTGTTGCACCGTCGACGGCAGTGGGTGTGTTGCCGTCGTATCAACCTACTTGAACGCCGCCATGCCCGGCACGAAGGCGTCGAACGCCGCCCAGAACTGGCTGCGGTAGCGGTCCTGCTCCTGCAGGATCTCGTGGCGCGCGCCCGGAATCACCAGATGCGCGCCGCCGCGCAGATGATAGGCGAATTCCTCGATCGCCGGGGTCGACACCACGGTGTCGGCACTGGCCGCCATCATCAGAATCGGCTGCCGGATGCGTGCCGGATAGTCCGCCGCCCGAAAGGCATGCATCGCGGTGAAGGCGGTATCGGCCCAGGCCACCGTCGGCGCGGCGATGCCGAGCGTCGGGTCTTCGTCATAGATCGCGGCGTTGCGGGCATAGCGCAGTGCATCCGAGGTGAGCTGGTTGCCGTTGAACGGCGTGCTGCCGACCAGCGCCGAGCTGCCGCCCGGCACGTAATTGCCACCCTGCCCGGTCAGCCGCATCACGCGCAGCAGCGCGCGCGCGGGAAACGAGGTCCGCTTGCCCGGCAGGTCGATCATCGGCGCCGACAGCACGATGCGGTCGAACCAGCGCTTGCCGGCATGCGCGACGCGCAGTATCACCGCGCCGCCCATAGAATGCGCCAGCGCGAAATACGGCGGCGGGCAATCCGGCAGCACGATCTGCTGCACAAAGGTTTCCACATCGATCTCGAAGTCGCGGAAGTCGCGGACATAGCCCTTGCGGAAATCACGCAAGGCCCGCGACGAGTGGCCCTGGCCGCGCCAGTCGATCATCGCCACCGCGAAGCCGCGTTCGCGCAGGTCGCGCACCGTCTCGAAATACTTCTCGATGCACTCGCCGCGCCCGGCAAAGACGCAGACCGTGCCGCGGCGCCCGGCCGGCGGCACCCAGCGCGCGAACCGCAGATCGACGCCGTCCGGCGTCTTGATCATGCCTGACACGACGCCGTCGGGGACGGGATTGGCGGGGATCGAGACAAGCGTCATGGCGGGAACCGGCTGGGTGAAATCGGCGGGAATTCAAGGGCGGACGCGCAAAATAGGATTCGTCGCGACCCTCTTGCAGGCCGTTCTCCCCCTCCCATATCACCTTCGTGCAGGCCTGATCTAGGCTGCACGAAATCGCCCGGCCCGATGGCGGGCGGGTTCATTCAACAGTCGCTCAATGGAGGACTACCCATGCGTACCTACGATCTCACCCCGTTTTATCGTTCCACCGTCGGCTTCGATCGCCTGTTCTCGTTGCTCGACCAGTCGGGTCGCGCTTCGGACAACAGCGCGCCGGGCTATCCGCCCTATAATATCGAGCGTACCGGCGAGAACGACTACCGCATCAGCGTCGCCGTCTCCGGCTTTGCCGCCAACGAGCTCTCCATTGTCGCCAAGGAAAACACCCTGACGATCAAGGGCGAAAAGGCCGCCAACGAGAACGCCGCGCCGCAGGCCGAGGTGCTGTACCGCGGCATCGCCGCCCGCGCCTTCGAGCGCGCTTTCCAGCTCGCCGACTTCGTGCAGGTGAAGAACGCCTCGCTCGAGAACGGCCTGCTCCACGTCGATCTCGTCCGCGAGATCCCGGAAGCCAAGAAGCCGCGCAGCATTCCGATCAGCACCGTGAGCGCCGTCTCCGCGCCGCAGGTGGTGGACGGTGCGGCCGAGAAGGTCGCCGCATAAGCGAATAGCTGTTTGTTGAAGTTGCGTACCGCGTCAAAGCGCCCCGGGAAACCGGGGCGCTTTTTTTTGTTTTACACGGCGCAAGCCACCCTCTCCGCGTCGCCCTCGCGAAAGCGGGACGACGCGCGGAGAGGCCGTTACCTGGTCACTCGATTACTCAACGCCCTGCACCGGCGGCGCGGCAGGCGCTGCAACGGCGGGCGTCTCGGGCTTGGCCTCGACCGGCGGGGCGGCGACGGTGGGCGCCGCAGCGGCGGGTGTTTCAGGTGCAACAGCCGGTGGCGGCGCGGGGGTCATCGGGATGACGCGGACCTCGTCCGGCTTCGGCGCCACCACGGCCTGTTGCTCGACCGGGGTTGCGGCGGGAGCCGGCGGCGTCACGGCCACCGGAACGGACGGCGCAACCGGCTTGGCCGGTGTCGCGACCGCGCGTGGCGGCGACTTCTTGGGCAGCGGCACCGCTGTACGGCTGGCAACCCGGGGCGCAGCGGAGGGCGATTGCGGCGCACGGCGGTATTGCGGCAGTTCGGGCATCGGACCAGTCGGCCCGTAGATCGACGCTGTCTCCTCGCCCATCCGATCGCGCATCCGCCAGGCCGGCATGAAGCGCATGATGCGGCCGCTGCGGGCGTCGACCACCAGCCGGCCATCCTCGCCGTCGATATTGATCGCCGACAGCGTGTAGACCAGCCCGCGCTGCTGCGGCACGCCGAGCGGCTGGAAGCCCATTTCGCGCGCGATCGCGAAAATCTCCCGCGGCGGCAGCACCGACAACGCATAACGCGGCGGGCCATAGCGCGACGGCCCGTATCCCGGCGGCAGCGCGGCGTAGGGCCCGCCGACATCGGACATCGGGACCATCGCCGGCCCGTCCAGCCGGTACGGCGTCAATACCTGCGCCTCGGCGGCCGTCGTGACCAGCACGCCGGCGGTCGCCACCCAACCTATGAATAACTTCATCGCAAACTCCTTTGACGCCCCCGCGCCCGAGCGCCGCTCACCCCCTGAGCGCGCCCGCCTGGCCCGATCGGCGCCAAAACTTTCGGTACCCGATCGAACGCGCCGCAAGCTGTGCGCTGAATTGGGCCGCCATACGGCCGACCTCGGGCGACGCTTGGACCGTGCGTAGGCGGGATCACGGCACCGTCGGCGTAATCAGGCGCGGAAACGGCCCGATTTACCGATGCGAGACGGGATGCCAGCACAGACTCGCGCGCGCTTGTATGATAGAAAAAAATTTGGCAAGGTCAGAGTTACGACAGCACTGCTGTCGCAATTTAAGGCAATCCCGGCACAGGGTTTGCAACATATACGGGCGGATGACGGTGCCCGGGACGACAGTGCGCGAGGTGGCCGCCGGGGACGATGGGCACCACCGCCTGAATTCTTGAAATCGAGGCTCGCGGCGCGAGCGGTGGCCCGCAGGGTTCCGCGACCGCCAAAGTGCGCCAACGGGGATGAAAGAACCCTTCGGGGTTGAGAGGACGAAGATGAGCGGGTCAGAGCACGAGCGCCAGATGATCGAAACCGACGCGCTGTCGGCGGACCCGGCGATCAAAACCACCGATTATCCCATCGAATTGCACACCTGGCGGCCGCCGGCCGAAGGCCTGTACGATCCGTCACGAGAAAAGGACGCCTGCGGCGTCGGCTTCATTGCCAACATCAAAGGTAAGAAGTCGCACCAGATCGTCGCCGACGCGATCAGCATCCTGTGCAACCTTGAGCACCGCGGCGCCACGGGCGCCGATCCGCGCTTCGGCGACGGCGCGGGCATTCTGGTGCAGATTCCGCACGCCTTCTTTTCCCGCAAGGCCGGCGAGCTGGGCTTCACGCTGCCCGAACCCGGCGAATACGCCGTCGGCGCCCTTTTCATGCCGCGCGACACCGCCTGGCGTCAGGTCATCAAGGGCATCATCGCCGACCAGATCAAGGCCGAGGGCCTCACCCTGCTCGGCTGGCGCGTGGTTCCGACCGACAATGCCTCGCTCGGCGAAAGCGTGAAGCCGACCGAACCCTCCAACATGCAGGTGTTCATCGGCCGTGGCACCGCGCCGATCGCCAACGAGGACGAATTCGAGCGCCGGCTGTACATCCTGCGCAAGTCGATCTCACAGGCCATCTTCCAGCGCCGCGACCGCGGCCTTGCCGGCTACTACGCCTGCTCGCTGTCGTGCCGCACGGTGATCTACAAGGGCATGTTCCTCGCCGACCAGCTCGGCAGCTACTATGCCGACCTGCACGAGGAGGATTTCGAGAGCGCGCTGGCGCTGGTGCATCAGCGCTTCTCGACCAACACCTTCCCGACCTGGTCGCTGGCGCATCCGTTCCGCATGGTCGCGCATAACGGCGAGATCAACACGCTGCGCGGCAACACCAACTGGATGGCAGCGCGCCAGGCTTCGATCCACTCCAAGCTGTACGGCAAGGATATCAGCCGCCTGTGGCCGATCTCCTATGAAGGCCAGTCCGACACTGCCTGCTTCGACAACGGTCTCGAATTCCTGGTGCAGGGCGGCTACTCGCTGCCGCATGCCGTGATGATGATGATTCCGGAAGCCTGGGCCGGCAATCCCCTGATGGATGAGCAGCGCCGCGCATTCTACGAATATCATGCCGCGATCATGGAGCCGTGGGACGGCCCGGCCGCACTCGCCTTCACCGACGGCCGCCAGATCGGCGCGACGCTGGATCGCAACGGCCTGCGCCCGGCGCGCTATCTCGTCACCAAGGACGACCGCATCGTGATGGCGTCCGAAATGGGCGTGCTGAAGATTCCGGAAGAAGACATCATCACCAAGTGGCGCCTGCAGCCGGGCAAGATGCTGCTGGTCGATCTCGAACAGGGTCGCCTGATCCCGGACGACGAGATCAAGGCCACGCTGGCCTCCAGCCATCCGTATCGCGAGTGGCTGAACAAGACCCAGATCGTGCTCGAAGAACTGCCCGACGCGCCTGCCAAGGGCATGCGCTCGAACCTGCCGCTGCTCGATCGGCAGCAGGCGTTCGGCTACACCCAGGAAGACGTCTCGATCCTGATGACGCCGATGGCGTCGATGGGCGAAGAAGCCTCGGGCTCGATGGGCAACGACGCGCCGATCTCGGCTCTGTCCGACAAGCCGAAGCCGCTGTTCACCTATTTCAAGCAGAACTTCGCGCAGGTGACGAACCCGCCGATCGATCCGATCCGCGAAGAGCTGGTGATGAGCCTGGTCTCGATCATCGGACCGCGGCCGAACCTGTTCGACCTGAAGGGCGGCACCGCCGGCACCCAGCGGCTTGAAGTTCGCCAGCCGATCCTCACCGACGCCGATCTCGAAAAGATCCGCTCGATCTCCGACGTCGCGGAATCGCACTTCGTGTCGCGGACGCTCGACACCACCTTCCACGCCGGATTCGGCGCCTCGGGCCTCGAACAGGTGCTCGATGAGCTCTGCGCGCGCGCCGAAGCCGCCGTCCGCGAAGGCGTCAACATCATCATCCTGTCCGACCGCATGGCCGGCTCAGACCGGATTCCGATCCCGTCGCTGCTGGCCTGCGCCGCCGTGCATCATCATCTGATCCGCACCGGCCTGCGCACCTCGGTCGGCCTCGTCGTCGAGTCCGGCGAACCGCGCGAAGTGCATCACTTCGCCTGCCTCGCCGGCTACGGCGCCGAAGCGATCAACCCCTACCTCGCCTTCGAATCCATCGTCGCGATGAAGGACAAACTGCCGGCCGCGCTTGAGGACTACGAACTGGTCAAGCGCTACATCAAGTCGATCGGCAAGGGCCTGCTCAAGGTGATGTCGAAGATGGGCATCTCGACCTACCAGTCCTATTGCGGCGCGCAGATCTTCGATGCTGTCGGCCTCAAGGCGGAGTTCGTCGCCAAGTATTTCGTCGGCACCCACACCCAGATCGAGGGCGTCGGCCTGCCGGAGATCGCGGAAGAGACCGTGCGTCGCCACACCGAAGCGTTCGGCGACATCCAAATCTACAAGAACTCGCTCGATGTCGGCGGCGAATACGCCTACCGCACCCGCGGCGAGGACCACGCCTGGACCGCGGAATCGGTCTCGACGCTGCAGCACGCCGCACGCGGCAACTCGCTGGAGCGCTATCGTGCGTTTGCCAAGATCCTCAACGAGCAGTCCGAGCGCCTCCTGACGCTGCGCGGCCTGTTCAAGCTGAAGACCGCCGAAGACGAGAAGCGCAAGCCGGTGCCGCTGGAGGAAGTCGAATCCGCCGCTGACATCGTCAAGCGTTTCGCCACGGGGGCGATGTCCTACGGCTCGATCTCGCGCGAGGCACACACCACGCTGGCGATCGCCATGAACCGGATCGGCGGCAAGTCGAACACCGGCGAAGGCGGCGAGGAGTCGGATCGCTACAAGCCGATGGCGAACGGCGACTCGATGCGTTCGGCGATCAAGCAGGTCGCTTCGGGCCGGTTCGGCGTCACCACGGAATACCTCGTCAATTCCGACATGATGCAGATCAAGATGGCGCAGGGCGCCAAGCCCGGCGAAGGCGGCCAGTTGCCCGGCCACAAGGTCGATGCGACCATCGCGGCCGTGCGCCACTCCACGCCCGGCGTCGGCCTGATCTCGCCGCCGCCGCATCACGACATCTATTCGATCGAAGACATCGCGCAGCTGATCTATGACCTCAAGAACGTCAATCCGACGGGCCAGGTCTCGGTCAAGCTGGTGTCGGAAATCGGCGTCGGCACGGTTGCGGCCGGCGTCGCCAAGGCGCGCGCCGACCATGTCACCATCGCCGGCTTCGAAGGCGGCACCGGCGCGTCTCCGCTGACCTCGATCAAGCACGCAGGTTCGCCGTGGGAAATCGGCCTCGCCGAAACCCACCAGACGCTGGTGCGCGAGCGGCTGCGCAGCCGCATCGTCGTGCAGGTCGATGGCGGCTTCCGCACCGGCCGCGACGTCGTGATCGGCGCCCTGCTCGGCGCTGACGAGTTCGGCTTCGCCACCGCGCCCTTGATCGCAGCGGGCTGCATCATGATGCGCAAGTGCCATCTCAACACCTGCCCGGTCGGCGTCGCGACGCAGGACCCCGTGCTGCGCAAGCGCTTCACCGGCCAGCCCGAGCACGTCATCAACTACTTCTTCTTCGTCGCCGAGGAAGTCCGCGAGATCATGGCTACGCTCGGCTATCGCAATTTCAACGAGATGGTCGGCCAGACCCAGATGATCGACCAGTCGACACTGGTGACGCACTGGAAGGCCAAGGGCCTCGACTTCTCGAAGCTGTTCGTGAAGCAGAAGGCGCTGCCCGGCCAGAAGATCTATCACTCGGAGTTGCAGGATCATCACCTCGAAGCGATCCTCGACCGCCAGCTGATCGCGCAGGCGCAGCCGGCCATCGACCGCGGCGCGCCGGTGAAGATCGACATCGAGATCAACAACACCAACCGTTCGACCGGCGCGATGCTGTCCGGCACGGTCGCCAAGATCTACGGCAATGCTGGTCTGCCGGACGACACCATCAAGGTGTCGCTGAAGGGCACTGCGGGCCAGGCCTTCGGCGCGTGGCTCTGCAAGGGCATCACCTTCGATCTCGAAGGCGAAGGTAACGACTATGTCGGCAAGGGCCTGTCGGGCGGCAAGATCATCGTCCGGCCGCCGGCGCATTCCGGCATCGTGCCGGAAGAGTCGATCATCGTCGGCAACACCGTGATGTACGGCGCGATCGAGGGCGAATGCTACTTCCGCGGCGTCGCCGGTGAACGCTTCGCCGTGCGCAACTCCGGCGCGGTGGCCGTGGTCGAAGGCGCCGGCGACCATTGCTGCGAATACATGACCGGCGGCATCGTGGTGGTGCTCGGCAAGACCGGACGCAACTTCGCGGCTGGCATGTCGGGCGGCGTCGCTTATGTGCTCGACGAAGACGGCGGTTTCCCGAAACTGTGCAACATGGCGATGGTCGAACTGGAGCCGGTGCTCTCCGAGGAGATGATCGCCGAGAACAGCTTCCACCAGTCCGGCGATTTGGAAGCGCATGGCAAGGTCGACGTGTTCGCCGACCTGCTGGCCTCCGACGTCGAGCGGCTGCACGTGCTGATCTCGCGCCACGCCAAATATGCCGGTTCGGCCAAGGCGGCGATGATCCTCGCCGACTGGAAGACCTGGCTGCCCAAGTTCCGCAAGGTGATGCCGGTGGAATACCGCCGCGCGCTGACCGAAATGAAGGCCAATGCCGACGCCGAACCGAAAATTGCGATTGGGGCGTAACTACACGGTCCTCATGGTGAGGAGGCGCACTTGCGCCGTCTCGAACCATGAGGTGACATGAACTCACTCCTTCGAGACGCGGCGAAGACGCCGCTCCTCAGGATGAGGACTGAGTTTGGATTTGGGACTTAAGGTTCGGGACGTTAGCTTTCATGGGCAAGATCACAGGTTTTCTCGAGATCGATCGTCACGATCGCAAGTACGCGCCGGTGTCGGAGCGCCTCAAGGGCTATGGCGAATTCGTCATTCCGCTGAGTGAGAAGGACACCAAGGACCAGGCCGCGCGCTGCATGAATTGCGGCATCCCCAATTGCCACGGCACCGGCTCGGTAGAGCCCGGCACGCCGGGCTGCCCGGTCAACAACCAGATCCCGGACTGGAACGACCTCGTCTACAACGGCAACTGGGAAGAGGCCTCGCGCAACCTGCACTCGACCAACAATTTCCCCGAGATCACCGGCCGCATCTGCCCGGCGCCGTGCGAGGCGTCGTGCACGCTGAACATCGACGACAACCCGGTGACCATCAAGACCATCGAATGCGCCATCGTCGATCGCGCCTGGCAGAACGGCTGGCTGAAGCCGGAGATCGCGGCCGTCAAGACTGGCAAGAAGATCGCCGTAGTCGGCTCCGGCCCGGCGGGCATGGCTTGTGCGCAGCAACTGGCGCGCGCCGGCCATGACGTCCACGTCTACGAGAAGTTCGCCAAGGCCGGCGGCTTGATGCGCTACGGCATTCCCGACTTCAAGATGGAAAAGCACGTCATCGACCGCCGCGTGGCGCAGATGGAAGCCGAAGGCGTCACCTTCCACTACAACTCCCCGGTTGGCGGCACGGAACCCGGCGCGGTCGATCCCGCCGAACTCATGAAGACCTACGACGCGGTCGCCCTGACCGGCGGCGCCGAGGCCGGCCGCGACCTGCCGATCACCGGCCGCGAACTGTCGGGCATCCACTTCGCAATGGACTTCCTGCCGCAACAAAATCGCCGCGTCTCCGACGAGCCGCAGGACGGCCGTCCGGAAATCCTCGCCACCGGCAAGCATGTCGTGGTGATCGGCGGCGGCGACACCGGCTCGGACTGCATCGGCACCTCGTTCCGCCAGGGCGCGCTGTCGGTGACGCAGCTCGAAATCATGCCGGCGCCGCCCGAGCATGAGGACAAGGCCATGACCTGGCCGAACTGGCCGCTGAAGATGCGGACTTCGTCGAGCCAGGCCGAAGGCGCGCGTCGCGAATTCGCCGTGCTGACGCAGACCTTCACCGGCGAAGACGGCAAGGTGAAGAAGCTGAACTGCGTGCAGGTCGACGACAAGTTCAAGCCGATCCCGGGCAGCGAATTCGAACTGCAGGCCGATCTGGTTCTGCTGGCGATGGGCTTCGTGCATCCCGTCCATGACGGCATGCTGAAGACGCTCGGCGTCGATCTCGATCCGCGCGGAAACGTTCGCGCTGCGCTGACCGACTTCCAGACCTCGCTGCCCAAGGTGTTCGCCGCCGGCGACATGCGCCGCGGCCAGTCGCTGGTGGTCTGGGCAATCCGCGAAGGCCGCCTCTGCGCCCGTTCGATCGATCAGTTTTTGATGGGGACGACGAACCTGCCGAGGTGAAGTCGGTAAGGAAAACTACGCCACCTCAGCCTCTTCGGACGGCTCACTGATTGAGCGACTAGTTCGCAGCTTGCGACCGATATCTCTTCTCACATTTTGTAGAGAGTCAGATAAATTGTCCGCTGCCATGCTAAGGCTCTCGGGAGACGACGCCGTGTCGAGTGCCTTTTGATCCCACTCCTTATTTAGTTGTTTGGCCAGAGCGAAGACAACGGTCCGACCAATTCGGAGAATTAGTGTACGCTCCGAATGTTGCTTCGCAAGTAGCCG
>NZ_JAQGJT010000174.1 GCF_028290495.1 Tardiphaga sp. | reverse complement strand
CGGCAGGATGCCTTTGGCGGGCCACAGGATCAGGCCACCGGCGTTGCTGGAGCTTTCCTGGAGGCGCCAGGAATTCAGGAAAAATGGCGTGGTCAAATACAGCAGATAGATCATCGCTGGCAGCAAGAAAAAGATGATCCCAATGATGTCGATCCACAGCCGGGTGCGGTCGGAGACCGCCGAGTAGACCAGGTCGACGCGGACGTGTTCGTTAAGGCGCAGCGTCTGCGCGGCGCCGAGGAAAACGATACCGGCGAACATATACCACTGGATCTCGAGCCAGCCGTTGGACGAATAGTTGAAGAGATATCGGATGGTCGCATTGCCGGCGCTGACGAGGCAGGCAAACAGCACCAGCCACTTGGCGATGAACCCGAAGGCATCGCTGAGATGATCGATCACGCGCGTGATTTTGAGTACGTCCACCGCTTCCCCCTCGAACCGCCCGCATCCGCCGGTTTTGCTTTCTCGCTGAGAAAGGAACGCTTGTTGCGTTGCGACCACGTGATGCGGTGGCACCATCCCAGCGCGCCACGGCGCCGTCAATTAGCAATTTGACAGGTTGACGCAGGGATTCGGTGGCAGCGAAAGGTCGTTTACTGCAGCGCGAGGAGGGGACTACCCGCCCGTCACGCTCATGTGGCGGCTGACGCTGGGCCGGTTGTGGCGGCGGTCGATGATGAAATCGTGGCCCTTCGGTTTCAGTCCGATGGCCCGGTCGATCGTAGCGCCGAGCAGGGCGTCGTCGGGCGAGGCGCGCAGCGGCTTGCGCAGATCGGAGGCGTCCTCGTGGCCGAGGCAGGTGTGAATCGTGCCGGTGCAGGTAATGCGCACGCGGTTGCAGGACTCGCAGAAATTATGCGTCATCGGTGTGATGAAGCCGAGCTTGCCGCCGGTCTCGGCGACGCTGACGTAACGGGCGGGGCCGCCGGTGTCTTCCTGCAGGTCGGTCAAGGTGAACTTTGCCGCGAGGCGCGCGCGCAGCAGCGACAGCGGCACATACTGGTCGATGCGGCCTTCGCCGACGTCGCCCATCGGCATCACCTCGATCAGCGTCAGCGCCATGTCTCGGCCGTGCGCCCATTCCATCAAGGAAGGAATCTCGTCCTCGTTGAGGCCCTTCAGCGCCACCGCGTTGATCTTGACTTTGAGGCCCGCTGCCTGCGCCGCGTCGATGCCGGCCCGTACCTTGCCGAGATCGCCCCAGCGGGTGATGGCGCGGAATTTATCGGGATCGAGCGTGTCCATCGAGACGTTGATGCGGCGCACGCCGCAATCCGCCAGCTCCTGCGCGTATTTTTCCAGCAGCGAGCCGTTGGTGGTCAGCGTCAGCTCACGCAGCGCCCCGGTCTTGAGGTGGCGCGACAGCGAGCGCACCAATGACATCACATTGCGCCGGACCAGCGGTTCGCCGCCGGTGAGGCGCAACTTGGTGACGCCCTTGTCGATGAAGGTCGAGCAAAGCCGGTCGAGTTCTTCCAGCGTCAGCAGGTCGGCCTTGGGCAGGAAAGTCATGTCTTCCGACATGCAATAGAAGCAGCGCAGGTCGCAGCGGTCGGTGACGGAGACGCGCAGATAGTTGATGGTCCGTCCGAACGGATCGACCATCGCGGAACCCGCCAGAGGCGGTGTCAGTACGGATACGGCCATTCAAAAGAGCCCTGTCGCTGCTGTGGAGCCAGCGTCTCAAAACGCGCGGCACGCCTGCCGCGTGGGTAATGTAGTCACGCAAACGCCCCGGCACAATCGTGCCGGGGCGTTTGTGGTAAAGGGACCTGGGAGAAGCTTAGCGGGCCGGGGCCGGGAACGGCGAACCCTCAGCCGGTGCGGCTGCGGCGGGAACCGCGGCGCGCTTCTTGGCGGCCTTGCGTGCGGCACGGCGCGGCGGCGTCATCGGCTGCAGTTCGGCAAACACCGGGCTCGGATCGACCACGGTCGAAGCGGCCGTGGTGAAGTCGCCCGGAACCCGCGTCACGGTGACGGGCACGGTCATCGGCTGATATTTCGGCAGCGTGAAGGAGGCGCTGAAGCCGGCTTCGGCGGCGACCGGGATCGAGCAGGGGGTTTTGCAACCGGGCCCGATTGAGGTCACGACATCGGCTCCGGGCGGGTTCGAATCGAACTGCACCGTCACCGGCGTCGGCGCCGATTTGAACGTATCCATGGAAAACGAGGCGCAGCCTGCAAGGCTGAGGCCCGCGGCCGCTAGTACAATAACTCGACGCATGGTCTGTCCGTCTCTCTCGCGGCTAGCCGCAGTCCCCACAGCCGACAATAGAAGTGTCCGGTTTTTCGCGCAACTGGCGGGCGGGGCATAGTTATTCGATGGTTAACGCCGTTTCGGATATTTTAAAAATATCCAGCGGTGTCAACCGGTTAAGAAGTCATGGCCGGCAGCAGGCGGGCCACGGCGGCGGGCAGGTCGCGGAAATGACCGATCAGCAGATCAGGCTTCAACTCGGCGATCGGCACATCGGTATAGCCGAATTCGACGCCGATTACCGGCACGCTAGCACGGCGCGCGACGCCGATATCCGGGCCGGCATCGCCGACCATCACTACCGCGGACATCCGGCCGCCAGCTTTGGCCACGGTCTGCTGTAGGATCACCGGATCGGGCTTGGCGACGCCAAAAGTGTCCGCGCCGCAGATCGCGGCAAAGCGCTCCGTTAGCCTGAGCTGCTCGAGCAGCCGCTTCGACAGCCATTCCAGCTTGTTGGTGCAGACCGCGAATCGGTAGCCGCTGGCCTCGAGTTCGTCGAGGGCAGCGATCAGGCCGTCGAACGGCTTGGAATCGTCGGCGATATGTTCGGCGTAATAGTCGATGAAATCCGAGGTCAGGCGGGTGACGTCCGCCATGCTCATCTCGCGGCCTTCCGCCTCCAGTCCGCGCTCGATCAGCCGGCGCGCACCCTGGCCGATCATCTTGCGGGCGGATTCCAGCGGCACGGGCGCAAGGCCCTCGCGGGCCAGCACCCAGTTCAATGCGCTGATCAGGTCGGGCGCGGTGTCGACCAGCGTGCCGTCGAGATCAAAGACAATAAGGGGGAAATCGTGCATGCGGGGATCGCTACCGGGGCCGCTGCCTGCGCGCAAGTGCTGATTACGGCGGAAAGGCCCGGCCGGCGCATGTCGGTCCACGCGGGAAAGCATCCCACCACCCTGTTCCTCGCCACCAAACGTCGCTAGATAGGCGGATCGCCCGAGCGGCACCGAACCAAGCGCAGGACCCGGCCAGTATGACGATGGATGAACTGAAACGGCAGGCGGCCGCGCAGGCACTTGAGCACGTCCGCGACGGCATGCAGCTGGGCCTCGGCACCGGTTCGACCGCGAAGCACTTCGTCGAACTGCTCGGCGAGCGCATTGCCACGACCGGGCTGAAGGTGATCGGCGTTCCGACCTCGGAGGCCACCCGCGCTGATGCAGAGCGTTGCGGCGTCCCCTTGACCACGCTCGACGCCATCGACCGGCTCGATTTGACGGTGGATGGCGCCGACGAGTGCGACGCCAACCTTAACCTCATCAAGGGCGGCGGCGGCGCGCTGCTGCGCGAGAAGATCGTGGCGGCGGCTTCCGACCGCATGATCGTGATCGCCGACGATTCCAAATGGGTGCCGGTGCTGGGTCGCTTCCCGCTGCCGATCGAAGTCATCCCGTTCGGGCTGGCCGCGACGCGGCGCGCCATCGAAGGCGTTTTCACTACTTGCGGCCTGTCCGGTGCGATGACCGTTCGCCAGGGACTCGATGGCCATGCTTTTGTCACCGATGGGGGCCACTGGATCATCGATGCTCGGCTCGGGCAGATTGCCGACGCACCGCGCCTTGCAGCGCTGCTTGGCGCGATCCCGGGCGTCGTCGAGCACGGGCTTTTTATCGGTCTCGCCAGCACGGCGATGCTGGCAGGTTCACAAGGCATTCGCGTTTTTGAGCGGCCATAGCGCCGCAACCCACGGAGAATCGACCATGATCAATCGTTCCAACACGATGCTGGCCCTCGGCCTCGCGCTCGGTCTCGCGGGCGCCGCGATTCCGGCTTACGCGCAGCAGCCCGCGGCCCAGGCCGCGCCGCTGAAGCCGGCAACGCCGGCCGCGATCGGCTACGCCAAGGAAATCCTCGTGATGAAGAACGCCGGCGCGATGTACGCCGGCGCCGTGGCGAACATGGTTCAGCGCGTCAAGGATTCGGTGCTGCAGAACAACCTGAACTACCAGAAGGACCTCAATGAGGTCTCGGTCGTGGTGGCGCAGAACTTGTCCGGCCGCGAAAAAGAGATCAGCGAGCAGATGGCGAAGATCTACGCCAGCGACTTCACCGAACAGGAATTGAAGGATCTTGTGACGTTCTACAAGTCTGCGCTCGGCCAGAAGCTCTTGCTGCAGGAGCCAAAATCGATCCAGTCCAGCATGGCTTTCATGCAGACCTGGGCGCAGAAATTTTCGGAAGAGATCAACGGCCAGTTCCGCGCCGAGATGCGCAAGCGCGGCAAGGAAATCTAAGCCGTCATCCGGGCTTGCGAATTCCAACAATTTGAGGCGAGCCATGTCTGACTTCGACGTCGATCTGTTTGTCATTGGTGGTGGTTCGGGCGGCGTACGCGCCGCGCGGATCGCTGCCGGCTATGGCGCGCGGGTCATGGTGGCGGAGGAGTACAGGTTCGGCGGGACCTGCGTGATTCGCGGCTGCGTGCCGAAGAAGCTGATGGTCTACGCCTCGCACGTCCACAGGGAGATCGAGGACGCCGCAGGATTCGGCTGGTCGATTCCGTCCGCGACGTTCGACTGGCCGACTTTCATCGCCAACAAGGACAAGGAGATCGCCCGGCTTGAGGGCATCTACACGACCAATGTTGCGAAGTCCGGCGCCCAGGTTCTCAAGACGCGCGCCGTGTTCGAGGATCCGCACACGCTGCGCCTGAGCGATGGCAAGACGGTGCGCGCTGCGCATATCCTGATTGCGACCGGTGGCGCGCCGAACCACGGACCGGCCTTTCCCGGAATCGAACACGTCATCTCGTCGAACGAAGTGTTCGAGCTGCCAAAGCTGCCGAAGCGCATCGTCATCCAGGGCGGCGGCTACATCGCGCTGGAATTCGCCTGCATCTTCGCCGGCTTCGGTTCCGATGTCACCGTGATCTATCGGGGCGACAATATTTTGCGCGGCTTCGATGAGGACGTCCGCAAGCACGTGCGGACCGAGATGGAAAAGCAGGGCATCACCATCCTGACCGGCTGCACCGTCACAAAAATCGAAAGGCACGGCGATGAGTTCACCTCGCACCTGTCGGATGGCGCGAGCATTGCGTCGGACAAGGTGCTGTTTGCGATCGGCCGGCATCCGGCCGTCAGCAATATGGGCTTGGAGAAGGCTGGCGTTACCATCAACCCGGCCAATGGCGGCATCGCCGTCAACGAATTCTGCCAGACCAACGTGCCGCACATCTACGCCGTCGGCGACGTCACCCATCGCATCAACCTGACGCCGGTTGCGATTCGCGAAGGTCACGCTTTTGCCGACACCGTGTTCGGCAAGCGCGTGGTGAAGGTCGACTACAGCAACATCCCGACCGCGGTATTCACGCAGCCGGAGGTCGGCACCGTCGGCATGACCGAAGCCGAAGCTCGCGCCAGGTTCAGCCATGTCGACGTCTACATCGCCAACTTCAAGCCGATCAAGGCGACCCTGTCGGGCAGCGAAAGCCGCGTGCTGATGAAGCTGATCGTCGACGGCACGACTGATGTCGTGGTCGGCTGTCACATCGTCGGCCATGAGGCGGCTGAGCTGATCCAGGTGCTCGGCATCTGCGTCAGGATGAAAGCCACCAAGGCCGACTTCGACGCCACGATGGCAGTGCACCCCAGCGCTGCCGAAGAGCTGGTGACCATGCGCACCCCCACGGCTCGCTACGTCCGCGAGGCCGCAGAGTAGTTTGCTTTTCTTGCCCCACTTGCGGAGAGAGGTCGGCCGCGCGTGCGGCAGCGTTCAATCGTATCAATGACCCCGGTTCAATCCGGCGGCCGCTGCAGCCAATCCGCCGCGCCGCGCCATAGCGTGTCGCGGTGCTCGGGGCGGAAGAAGCCGAAATGCCCGACCTTCTTGGCCCGTACTTCCTTGGGCGAGATGAGGTGGATGTCGGACCTGATCGAGGTGAAACCGGCGCACAGCATCTCGATTGCGGCCTGCGTGGCCCAGGGATCGTCGGAAAAGCCCAGCGCGCGCAGCGCGCCGCGATATCTGGGGAAGTTCGACAGCGCCCGCAGCCGCCGGTCGTCGAAGAAGTAGCGGTTACTGGTCACCCATTTGGCCCACTCCAGGAAGACGCCCTTCGGCAAATCCAGCCCGATTCCGATGCGGCCGGGCGCATAGCCGAACGCATGGGTCAGCGGCACGCCCGCCAAAGCCATCAACGCATAGATGCGGTAGCCCTCCGGCGGGGTCATCAACCGCCACGACCCGGCCTGCGCCGCCACCAGCAGCGCGCGCGACACTTCCACGTTGTTCGGAATCAGCCCCAGCGCCTGGCCGCCGAAGGAGTGGCCGACGAAGCCGAGCGGCATCGTGCTGTAGCGCCCGCGCATCCATGACACTGCGGCGCTGACGTCCTGCGCGGCCCAATCCGTCATCGTGGCCTGGAAGCCGACCAGCGATTTCGGCCGGGAATCCCCGGTGCCGCGGTAGTCGTAGGTCAGCACCGCGCAGCCGCGGCCGGCGAGGTAGCTGGCAAAGCCGCGGTAGATCTTGCGCGGCACCGCGGTGGCGGAATTGAGAAGCACGGCATGGGTGCGTACGCCGCGCGGCAGAAACAGCGTCGCGCCCAGCGAAAAGCCGTCGGCAGCGGGAAAACGGATGTCGTCGGCGAACACATCATCTTGTGCCGCCTTGAAATTCTCATGCGTCATAATGACATCCAGCAAATGCGAATTCGGCTTTCGCCGCAAGGGGTTGTGTCAAAAGGCGGAATTCTGTCTGGCGATCCCGGGAAACCCTGTGTATAACGCGGCTCCGCTGCCTGCCTGAAGGCGCGGTTTCAGGAGATGACGTGATGGCTGAGCGTTGGACGCCCGATAGCTGGCGCAAGAAGCCTGTGCAGCAGATGCCGGCCTATCCGGATCTGAAGGCGCTGGGCGATGTCGAGGCGCAATTGGCGACCTTTCCGCCGCTGGTTTTTGCAGGTGAGGCGCGCAATTTGAAGAAGGCGCTGGCGCGCGTTGCCGCCGGCGAGGCCTTCCTGCTGCAGGGCGGCGATTGCGCCGAGAGTTTTGCCGAGCACGGCGCCAACAACATCCGCGATTTCTTCCGCGCGTTCCTGCAGATGTCGGTCGTGCTGACTTATGCCGGCGCGTTGCCGGTGGTGAAGGTCGGCCGTATCGCCGGCCAGTTCGCCAAGCCGCGCTCCTCGCCGATGGAGAAGGTGGGTGGTGTCGAACTGCCGAGCTACCGCGGCGATATCGTCAACGACATCGCCTTCACGGCGGAATCCCGCGTGCCCGATCCGATGCGCCAGCTGATGGCCTACCGGCAGTCGGCGGCGACGCTCAACCTGCTGCGCGCTTTCGCCACCGGCGGTTTCGCCAATCTCGGCAGCGTGCACCAGTGGATGCTCGGCTTCCTGAAAGATTCGCAGCAGTCGCGCCGTTACCAGGAATTGGCCGACCGGATTTCCGATGCGCTCAACTTCATGCGCGCCTGCGGCCTAAATCTGGAAAGCCATCCGGAACTGCGTTCGACGGATTTCTACACCAGCCACGAAGCGCTGCTGCTCGGCTACGAAGAGGCCTTCACGCGCGTCGATTCGACGACCGGCGACTGGTACGCGACCTCCGGCCACATGATCTGGGTCGGCGATCGCACCCGCCAGCTTGATCATGCCCATATCGAATATTTCCGCGGCATCAAGAATCCGATCGGCCTGAAGTGCGGCCCGTCGCTGAAGCCCGACGAGTTGCTGAAGCTGATCGACGTACTCAATCCCGACAACGAGCCGGGCCGTCTGACGCTGATCAACCGCTTTGGGTCCGACAAGATCGGCGACCATCTGCCGGCGCTGATCCGCGCCGTCGAGCGGGAAGGGCGCAAGGTTGTGTGGTCGTGCGATCCGATGCACGGCAACACCATCACGTCGAGCTCGGGCTACAAGACCCGGCCGTTCGACCGCATCCTGTCCGAGGTGAAGTCGTTCTTCCAGATCCATGCCGCCGAAGGCACTCATCCGGGCGGCGTGCATCTGGAGATGACCGGGCAGAACGTCACCGAATGCACCGGCGGCGCGCGTGCGATCAGCGACGAGGACCTCAACGCCCGCTCCCATACGGTCTGCGATCCCCGCCTCAACGCCGAGCAGTCGATCGATATGGCGTTCCTGATCGCCGAATTGTTGAAGACCTCGCGGGTCGGCAAGGAAGAACCGATGCCGGTTGCGTCGGGCCTCTGAGTGACGCGCCTCTGGCGGGCCTGCATCAACACCTGGAACGGGCTGACTTTCGCCACCCGTTCCGAACAGGCGATTCGCGAGGAGCTGTTCGCGCTGCTCCTCGCGGTGCCGCTCGCCTTGCTGATCGGCACCACGGCGGCGCGGCGTCTCGAAATGGTCGCGGTGGTGCTGCTGCTCCTGACCGTCGAACTTCTCAATACCGCCATCGAGAAACTGGCTGATCGTGTCACGACCGAGCACGATCCGCAGATCGGCGCCGTGAAGGACATGGGCTCGGCCGCGGTCGGCGTCGCTTTGCTGATCGCCGGGCTGACCTGGATGTTTGCGCTCGGTGAACGCATAGGTCTGTACCAGGCATGATCCGAAAAGTGGTCTTCCGATTTTCGGACAAGATCATGCCTCTATGAAATTCGCGCAATTGCGAAAGGGAAGCCCGCGGGCTTTAATGTCTCCATGACAGATTCCGCGCGCTTCATCCTCACGCTGGCCCAGCTCAATCCGACCGTCGGCGACATCGCCGGCAATGCCGCGAAAGCGCGCGTCGCGCGCGTCCAGGCGAAGGCCGACGGCGCTTCGCTCGTCGTGTTCCCCGAGCTGTTCATTGCCGGCTATCCGCCGGAAGATCTGGTGCTGAAACCGTCGTTCCAGGCCGCGTGCCGCGCGGCCATCGAGGAACTCGCCCGCGAGACCGCCGACGGCGGGCCCGCGATGCTGATCGGTTCGCCGTGGGTCGATGGCGGCAAGCTCTACAACGCCTGCGCGCTGCTCGACGAGGGGCGCATCGCGGCGATCCGCTACAAGGTCAACCTGCCGAATTACGGCGTGTTCGACGAGAAGCGTGTGTTCGCGCGCGGCCCGGTTTCCGGTCCGATGACCATCCGCGGCCTGCGCATCGGCGTGCCGATCTGCGAAGACACCTGGATGGAAGAGTCCGAGGACTACGAGAACGTGGTCGAGTGTCTCGCCGAGACTGGCGCCGAAATCCTGATCGTGCCGAACGGCTCGCCCTACGCCCGCGACAAGAGTGACCTGCGTCTGTCGGTGCAGGTCGCCCGCGTGATGGAAAGCAACCTGCCGCTGGTCTATCTCAATCAGGTCGGCGGCCAGGACGAGTTGGTGTTCGACGGCGCGTCCTTCGTGCTCAATGCCGACCGTACGCTCGGCGCGCAACTGCCTGGCTTCGCCGAGAGCATCACCACGCTGATCTTCGCCAGGACCAAGGATGGCTGGCGCTGCGAAGGGCCGATCGCGCCGGTGCTGGAAGGCGACGAGGGCGACTACGCCGCCTGCGTGCTGGGCCTGCGCGACTACGTGCAGAAGAACGGCTTTCCCGGCGTGCTGATGGGCGTCTCCGGCGGCATCGACTCAGCATTGTGTGCGGCAATTGCCGTCGATGCGCTCGGCGCCGACCGCGTCCGCGGCGTGATGCTGCCGTTCCGCTTTACCGCGCAGGTTTCGCTCGATGATGCGGCTGATCTCGCGGTGCGGCTCGGCATTCGCTACGAGGTGCTGCCGATCGCGCAGGCCGTGAATGGCTTCGAGGAAATTCTCGCCGGCACCTTCGCCGGCCTGCCGCGCGACATCACCGAAGAAAACCTGCAGGCCCGCACCCGCGGCACGCTCTTGATGGCGATCTCCAACAAGACCGGCGCGATGGTGGTGACCACCGGCAACAAGTCGGAAATGTCGGTCGGCTACGCCACGCTCTATGGCGACATGAATGGCGGCTTCAATCCGATCAAGGACATCTACAAGACCGAAGTGTTCCGGCTGTGCACGCTGCGTAATTTGTGGAAACCCGAAGGCGCGCTCGGCCCCGACGGCGAGGTGATCCCGGTGAACATCATCGTGCGCCCGCCGACCGCGGAATTGCGCGAGAATCAGACCGACCAGGATTCGCTGCCGCCTTACGAGATTCTCGACGGCATTCTCGAACGCCTCGTCGAGCGTGAGGAGCCGCTGTCGGTGATCGTTGCCGAAGGCTTCGACAAGGACGTGGTGATCCGGATCGATCGTCTCCTGAACATCGCCGAATACAAGCGCCGCCAGGCAGCCCCCGGCGTGAAGGTGACACGGCGCAATTTCGGCCGGGATCGTCGCTATCCCATCACCAACAAATTCCGCGACCTGGCCACCGCCTTGCCCGTAGCCGACGAGGCACTGCTGTTGCGCGCCAGCAAGGGATCGGCGGAAGCGTTCGAAGGGTAGGGCGTAGTGGAATTGCGAGCTGTACTGGATCACATCACGGTAGCGGCGCTGACGCTCGAACAGGGCGTCGCCCATGTTCGGGATGCGCTGAACGTGGAGATGCCATTCGGCGGATCGCATCCGTTGATGGGCACGCATAATTGCCTGATGCAGCTTGGCGACGGTGTGTTCCTGGAGGTGATTGCGCCGGACCCCGCGGTGACGCCGCAAAGAAAACGCTGGTTCGGGCTCGACGATCCGGCGATGCGCGCGCGGCTTGAGCACTCGCCGCAACTGATCACCTGGGTCGCCCGCGTGCCCGATCTCGGTCGCGCGCACGACGGCGCGGCGGGCGAAGTACTTAACGTGACGCGCGGCGAACTGTCCTGGTTGATCGCCGTGCCGCGCGATGGCTCGATGCCGTTCGAAGGCGCGTATCCGACACTGATCGAATGGCCTGCGGGACCACATCCGTCAGTGCGGATGGCGGATCTGGATTGCCGGCTTGAACGCTTCGCGATCAGTCACCCGGACGGCGCTCGCTTGTCTCTGGCGCTTGGCTCAATCGTCACCGACGAGCGCATCGTTGTGTCCACCGGCGATACGGTCCGACTTCGCGCATCGATCAGGACACCTGATGGCCTGCGTGAGCTTGGCTGAGAGGCCGTCATCGGAGCCGCATCGGGCGCGGTGTCGCGCGCCATCACGACGTCTGGGGTTTTAGCGTTTACCGCGCCGGGTTGTTCGGTAGGAATTGCGGTCCTACCGAGCGGATCGGCTTGTTCGGATCGGCCGGCGCGGCGGCGGCCGGCGTTTCTGCGGGCGTGGCTATGGCCGGAGCAGGCGCGGCGCCCTTCTTTACGGAGGCCGGTGTGCCCTTGGCGGGTGGCAGCGACATCCGCTTGGCGCGTTCTTCGGTGACGATGATGTCGCCGTTTTCCGCTGCTGCCTTGTCGTCGATGTTCTTCAGCGCGTCCGACCAGGTCTGGCCCTGCGCCTTGCAGGAGCAGGACGGGTTGAACTCGGTGCGATACTTGAAGGCGTTCGGCGACGAACTGTAGGGCTGGCCGGAGATCGAGACCGCGGCGTTCATGTCCTCGCCGGGGTTGCGGTAGCTGAACAGGTTGGCGTCCGCCGCCGGGCACAGGCTCTTGCAGGTCTTCTCGTCGTCGGCAAAGCGGCTCTGCACGGTGGCGAAAGAGATCGGGAAATAGGCGCCGTCGCAGGTGCGGACGCAGACGGTGCGATAGGTGCCGGACGGCGCGGTCGCGACGGCGGCATCGAGCGGCGGAGCGTCAGGGCTGGGCTCGTTGTTGCCGAACAGATTGTTGAGGAAATTGCCCGGGCCGGAGCTTGGCTGCGGCGCGCGCTGCGCGGCGGCGGCGTATTGCGGGCCGCAATTATTCTGCGCCAGCGCCAGCAGCACCGAGCGGCGCTGGCTGTCACGGTCCGAGCTGCCGGGGACGCCGACGCGCAGCCGCTCGAGATTGCCGGTGATCTGGTCGAGATTGCCGCGCATCTGCTGAATTTGGGTGTTGACCGGGCCGCACTGCGCCGACTGGCCATTGAACAGCGAGAAGAAGCCGGAAGAGTCGCAGCCCATCCGCTTGGCCTGCGACGTCACGCGGTCGAGTTCGCTTTGCTGCTTCGAGGCGGCGTCTTCATAGCGGCGGAGCTGCTCGGCGCGGGCGGGGTCGCCGCCGGCGCCACGGTCGATGGTCGCGAGCTGGCCTTCCAGCCGCTGGCACATCGGATTGACCGCTACGCCACCCTGCTGCTGCGGTGGCTGTCCCGGCGGCAGGCCCTGCGCGAACGCATCATTGCCCAGCGAAGCCGCGCCAAGCAGCACAGCGCCGGCCAGAACCCAGCGGGAGAGAGCAGCGTTGAGAATGTCAGACATACGGACCATCGCAGCACTTCAGAACAGATCGGCGCGGGTTCGATGCATGGCAAACCCCTTGCCGGCATTGCCGAATCCGCCGGTGAGACGGCGAGGCAGCGCGGCTTTCCCATAGCTGCTTCTCGCGGCAGGGTCACGTCGTTTCCGGGGCTGCACTGTGGCGGTACCCAGCGCTCCTGGAGTGGCAGGCTTCGCGCTCAGCGGTGGCAGGTGATGGCGACGAATTCGTTGCAGCCGCCGTGGGCGCAGGCGCCGCCAACCGTCTTCGGCACCGAACCGGTCACCTCATCGGGATCGACGCGGCGGTAGGCGGTGGCCTCCGCAAATTCTCGCGACTTGCAGTACGACAGTGCGGCATGGGCACCGCACTTCTCGCCCTTGGCCAGGCACTGGTCGATGCCATAGCCATCTGCCTGGTTGGCGATGATGAAGACGCGGGAATCGGCGGAGGCGGCGGAAGCGGTCAAAACGAACGCAGCCGTCAAAAGCGGGAAAATCGATTTCATAACTCACCTAATGAATGAGGGAATCGGCTCATCCGTAGAGCAAATAGGTTAACAATCATTAACCATGCGCGGGGTAGCCGCCGATTGAGGCCGAAATCGGCCGCGCGCCGGCCTTTTCCCAGCCTTGACGGCCAACCCTCGGTTGCCGCATGGTGCCGCGATGAACGGTTTTCTCGCCATGTGTGGCATTTGCCGCGAGATTACGAGCTAGCGATTCGCTGGCTGAGGCCGTCTATTCTCAATCGAGATCATTGACGCCCGGCCGCAAGGGACGGGATTTCCATGGATTTGCGACTTTACGATACGCTGACGAACGAGAAGCGCGTGTTTGCGCCGATCGACGCCGATAACGTCCGGCTCTACGTCTGCGGGCCCACGGTTTACGACTTCGCCCATATCGGCAATGCACGCCCGGTCATCGTGTTCGATGTGCTGTTCCGGATGCTGCGCTATATCTATGGGCCGGACCAGGTCACCTATGTCCGCAACATCACCGACGTCGATGACAAGATCAACGACCGCGCGCTGCGGGATTTCCCCGGCCTGCCGCTGAACGAAGCGATCCGCAAGGTCACCGAGACCACCGCCAACCAGTTTCAGGCCGATGTGGACGCGCTGGGCTGCTTGCCGCCGACGCATCAGCCGCGTGCTACCGACTTCGTGCTGCCGCGCCCCGACGGCAAGACCGATATGGTGACGTTGATCCAGCAGTTGATCGCGCGTGGCCACGCCTATGAAGCTGGCGGCGAGGTGCTGTTCGATACCCAGTCGATGGCGGACTACGGCGCGCTGTCGGGCCGCAAACTTGAGGAGCAGCAGGCCGGCGCGCGCGTCGCCGTCGATGCGCACAAGAAGCATCCGACCGATTTCGTGCTGTGGAAGCAATCCTCCGCCGAGGAGCCCGGCTGGGAAAGTCCGTGGGGCAGGGGCCGTCCGGGCTGGCACATCGAGTGCTCGGCGATGGCGGCAGCCTATCTCGGCGAGACGTTCGACATCCATGGCGGCGGGCTCGATTTGATTTTCCCGCACCACGAGAACGAAATCGCCCAGTCGCGCTGCGCCCACGGCACGCATGCGATGGCGAACTACTGGATGCACAACGGCTTCCTGCAGGTCGAAGGCGAGAAGATGTCGAAATCGACCGGCAATTTCGTCACCATCCGCGAACTGCTCAACGACTGGCCGGGGGAGGTGCTGCGTCTCAACATGCTGAAGACGCACTATCACTCGC
>NZ_JAQGJT010000210.1 GCF_028290495.1 Tardiphaga sp. | reverse complement strand
AAACACTGGCGCGCAAATTTGGTGCGACGGACTTCGTTGATGTCAATAAGGTTGACGCGGTCGATGCCGTAAAGGCCCTCACAGGCAGCGGCGTGGATCACGTGTTCGAGGTAATTGGTCTGAAGAGGACCGTGGAGCAGGCCATCAAGATGGTCCGTAAGGGCGGTGGAGTCTACGTGATCGGCCTTCCAAAACCTGGATCAACGATCTCGGTGGAGGTTCATGCTGATTTGATCCGGCGACAGGTCACGCTCAGCGGTGTCTATATGGGATCAACGAATATCAAGCACGATATCCCTATGTATGCTGACCTTTATTTGCAGGGCCGCTTGAATTTAGACGATCTAGTCTCACGGGAGATAAACATCAATGAGATCAACGACGCCTATCGGGAGCTCAAAAGCGGTGAAATTGCGCGCAGCGTAATCACTTCGTTTTGAACATGACGAAAGGGGGTTGTTTCATGAATTTCAAACTTGTTATTGACGGGCGACTAGTCGAAGGCGCGTCGTCCTTAGACGTCATCGACCCAGCTTCCGGAAAGCGTTTTGCGACGTGCGCGCGTGCAGACGGGGTCCAGCTTGAACAGGCCATCGCTGCTGCGAAGAGAAGCTTTCCAGTTTGGGCCGCACTCAGTCATGCGCAGAGGAAGGAATACCTTGATCGCTTGTGTGAGATGGTGGAGTTGCGGAAAGAAGAATTTGCGGTGTTGCTCACACGAGAACAAGGCAAGCCCTTGGCACAGGCGCGAGCGGAGATTGGCAGCGCCATCGCGCGGTTGCGCTACTTTGCCGCGCTCGATATGCCAGTTACGGTTCTGCGGGAAAACGATGACGAAAAGATCATTGAGCATCGGACCCCACTTGGGGTGGTTGCTGCTATTACGCCGTGGAACTTCCCCTTCAGCTTGCTGATCAACAAGCTAGGGCCGGCCCTCAGTGCAGGCAATACAATGGTTGCCAAGCCCGCCCCGACGACACCGCTCACCACGCTTCTCCTGGGTGCGATTGCCGCTGAGGTTCTCCCGAGAGGTGTCTTCAATGTCATAGTCGATGCCAATGAGCTGGGAGCGAAACTCACATCCCATCCAGACATAGCGAAGATCGGATTTACGGGATCGACCTCGACGGGCAAGCTGGTTATGCAGAGCGCAGCGGGATCTCTGAAACGAGTGACGCTCGAGTTGGGTGGAAATGATGCGGCGATTATCCTGGACGATGCAGACATCAAGTCTGTCGCGAAGAGCGTTTTCGCTGCTGCAATGCTTAACGCGGGGCAGGTCTGCCTTGCTGCAAAACGCGTATATGTTCCCCGGGGTATGTATCACGCGTTTTGCGAGGAGCTCGCACAGCTTGCAAACAATGCAGTTGTCGGCGACGGGTCGGAGCACGGTACCGAAATTGGACCGCTGCAAAACCAGCAGCAATTTGAGAAAGTCCTGGCTCTAATCGAGACAACGAAGAAAGACGGTCGCATCCTCGCGGGTGGTAAAGCGCTTGATCGTCCGGGCTTTTTCATTGCCCCTACCATTGTTTGCGACCTGTCCGACGGCGCCGAGCTAGTACGCGAGGAACAGTTTGGACCGGTCATCCCCGTCCTAGCCTACGACACGGTTGACGAAGCTATCGCTCGGGCCAATGACACCGTCTACGGCCTCGGTGGCACGATCTGGACCACCAACTATGCGCGTGGAGCCGAGGTCGCGATGAGGCTCGATACAGGCACTGTATGGGTGAACAAACATCTGGATCTCCCGTCCGACATTCCCTTCGGGGGAGCCAAACAATCGGGAATTGGGCGTGAAAACGGTATAGATGCCCTTAAGGAAGTGACACAGGGCAAGATTGTCAATATCTCGAAAACAGCCGTAAGTCACTGACAGCCGTCGGCAACGACGACACCTTATTGACGGAAAAACGATGAACAACGTAAACGATGACGATGTGGTTTCCCCGCAGATCTATTCCGATGAGGAACGGTTGCATGCAATGTTTGCGACGCTGCGTGAACATGACCCTGTTCGATGGACTGAAGCGAGTGACTATCGGCCTTTTTGGGCAATTTCCAAATATGAGGACATTGCAGAGATTGAAACCAACAGCCATCAATTTTTGGCGGGCCCTCGCAACCGCCTCCTCAAGATAGACGAGGAACGGCTGGTGTGGGAAAAAACCGGTAGGTCTTCGCTTTTGCGTTCCCTGCCTTCTATGGATGCGCCTGAGCACCGCAGGTATCGCTCGGTTACCCAAGGGTGGTTTGCACCGGCGAACCTGAAAAAGCTCGAGGATCAGATACGGGCAATCGTCGACGAACGACTTGATCACGCTCAAAACAAGAACGGGGCGCTCGATTTCGTAAATGAGGTGAGCCTTTGGGTGCCGCTGCGGACAATCATGCTTATTTTTGGGATGCCAGTGGAGGACGGCGAGATGTTGCATCGCCTTGCCGGTCAATTGTTCAGTCCGCTTGATCCGGACACGGCAAGGAAAACTGAAGGGCACGGAACAGCAGAAGCAGCGGCCGAATTCTTCGAGTATTTTGAAAAACTGATAAAGCAACGCCGATCTGATCCGACTGACGATCTCCTC
>NZ_JAQGJT010000145.1 GCF_028290495.1 Tardiphaga sp. | reverse complement strand
ACCGCGATGCGCGCCCGCGGCGCCAAGGTCACGGACATCGTGATCCTGGTCGTCGCCGCCGATGACGGCGTCATGCCGCAGACCATCGAGGCCATCAACCACGCCAAGGCGGCGAAGGTCCCGATGATCGTGGCGATCAACAAGATGGACAAGCCGGACGCCAAGGCCGAGCGCGTCCGCACCGAACTGCTCCAGTACGAAGTGCAGGTCGAATCCTTCGGCGGCGATGTCGTTGACGTCGAAGTGTCCGCCAAGAACAAGACCAACCTCGACAAGCTGCTCGAAATGATCGCGCTGCAGGCCGACCTGCTCGATCTCAAGACCAATACCGACCGTCCGGCCGAAGGTACCGTGATCGAAGCCAAGCTCGATCGCGGCCGTGGTCCGGTGGCGACCGTGCTGGTTCAGCGCGGCACCCTGCGCGTGGGTGACATCATCGTCGCCGGCGCCGAAATGGGCCGCGTCCGTGCGCTGATCAATGACCAGGGCGAAACCGTATCCGAAGCCGGCCCCTCGGTGCCGGTCGAGGTGCTCGGTTTCAACGGCCCGCCGGAAGCCGGTGATCGCGTCGCGGTGGTCGAAAACGAAGCCCGCGCCCGTGAAGTCACCAGCTACCGCGCGCATCAGAAGCGCGAGAAGTCCGCATCGGCCATTTCCGGCATGCGCGGCTCGCTCGAGCAGATGATGAGCCAGTTGAAGACGACGGGTCGCAAGGACTTCCCGCTGATCATCAAGGCCGACGTGCAGGGCTCCCTCGAAGCGATCCTCGGATCGCTGGAGAAGCTCGGCACCGACGAAGTCACCGCGCGCATCCTGCATGCGGGCGTCGGCGGCATCAGCGAATCCGACGTGACGCTGGCGGAAGGCTTCAACGCCGCCATCATCGGCTTCTCGGTCCGAGCCAACAAGGAAGCGACTGCGGCCGCCAAGCGCAACGGCATCGAGATCCGCTACTACAACATCATCTACGACCTCGTGGATGACGTGAAGAAGGCGATGTCCGGCCTGCTCGCGCCCACCTTGCGCGAAACCATGCTCGGCAATGCCCTGATCCTGGAAGTGTTCAACATCTCCAAGGTCGGCAAGGTCGCGGGTTGCCGCGTCACCGACGGAACCGTGGAACGCGGCGCCAATGTGCGCCTGATCCGCGACAACGTCGTCGTGCACGAAGGCAAGCTGTCGACCCTGAAGCGCTTCAAGGACGAAGTGAAGGAAGTCGCATCCGGCCAGGAATGCGGCATGGCGTTCGAAACGTACGGCGACATGCGCGCCGGCGATGTTATCGAGTGTTATCGCGTCGAAACGATCCAGCGCTCGCTGTAAGTCCAAGTCTTACAGCGCGTTCTGTCTGCCTCCTGGCGTGAGCCGGCTGCCTTTGTCAGCCGCCTCACGCCGAGGCCTTTTTTGGAACCATCATGGCGGGAGCGCAGTCTATTGGCTGTGCGTCCTGATCCGTGACCATTGGGAAATCACCGATGCCCAAGCATCAACAAAAAGCTTCGACGTCGCGTGGCGCACAACGCCAGCTGCGCGTCGGCGAAATCATGCGCCACGCGATTGCGGATATTCTTTCGCAAGGCGGCGTGCACGATCCGATCCTCGAGACCAACCTGATCACGGTGCCCGAAGTGCGGATGTCGCCGGATCTGAAGCTCGCGACGGTCTATGTGATGCCGCTCGGCGGCCGCAACACCGAGCTCGTGCTGAAGGCGCTGGCCGCCAACAAGTCCTTCCTGCGCACCGAGGCGGCGCGCCGCGTTAACCTGAAATACGCACCTGATCTGCGCTTCCGCATCGACGAGCGATTCGACGAGGCGGAACGTATCGAGAAGCTACTGAGAACACCCGCGGTACAGCGCGACCTGCAACAAGATTCGGACGAAAACTGATGAGTGAGACCACCGCCCACAGCGTGATCGATTCGCAAAATGATGAATCGAACGCCGCGGATGAAAATAAATTTGTACCGATCGCACCACTCGATTCCGGCGACGACATGCCGACGGCGAATGCCGACAGCGCGTCGCAACCGCGTGGCTATAACGATCCCCGCGACGACAACCGTTCGCGCGGCAACAAGCAATCGCGCCAGCAGGGCCAGGTGCGGCGCGACAAGCGCGACGTTCATGGCTGGGTGGTGCTCGACAAGCCGATCGGCATGACCTCGACGCATGCCGTAGCTGTCGTGAAGCGCCTGTTCCAGGCCAAGCGCGCCGGCCACGCCGGCACCCTGGATCCGTTGGCGTCCGGCGGCCTGCCGATCGCGATGGGCGAGGCCACCAAGACCGTCCCCTTCGTGATGGACGGCCGCAAGCGCTACCGTTTCACGGTGGCCTGGGGCGAAGAGCGCGACACCGACGACACCGAAGGCAAGGTGACCTTCAGCAGCGAGAACCGGCCCACGGTCGAGCAGATCCGCGCGCTGTTGCCGCAGTTCATCGGCAACATCGAGCAGACCCCGCCGCAATATTCCGCCATCAAGATCGCCGGCGAGCGCGCCTATGACCTGGCGCGCGACGGCGAAGTCGTGCCGCTGGTCCCCCGCCCCGTCGTGATCCACGATTTTGTCCTTACGGAACAGGAGGATGACGGCCATTCGGTATTCGAAGCCGAATGCGGCAAGGGTACCTATGTACGGGCACTGGCCCGCGACATGGGCCGTTTGCTGGGCTGCTACGGCCATATCAGCGCCCTGCGGCGCACTTTGGTCGGCCCATTTGCCGAAGCCGACATGATTCCGCTGGAACAGTTGGAGGCTTTGTGCGATAGAGCCGCGTCTGGCGAGGGCAACCTCGCCGACGCGCTACTGCCCGTTGAGACCGCGCTGGACGACATCCCGGCACTGGCCGTCACACGGGCAGATGCGGCAAGGCTCCA
>NZ_JAQGJT010000138.1 GCF_028290495.1 Tardiphaga sp. | reverse complement strand
GCATGGTGCAGGCCCGCTCCAGATGGAACATGCGCTCGAAGGCGGAAGCGACCGAGCGGCCGACCGTCAGCGTGCCGTGATTGCGCAGCAGCATGTGATTCTTGTTGCCGAGGTCTTTCTGCAGGCGCGGCCGCTCGTCATGATCCAGCGCGATGCCCTCGTAGTCGTGATAGGCGAGATCGTGGGTGACGAGCTGCGCGGTCTGGTTCATCGGCAGCAGGCCTTCCATGCAGCTCGCTACCGCGGTGCCGTCGGGCGTGTGGAGATGAAGCACGCAGCCCGCATCCTCGCGTGCTTCGTGGATCGCGGAATGGATCGTGAAGCCGGCCGGGTTGATGCTGTAGTCGCTCTTGGAGAGCTGGTTGCCGCCGAGGTCGACCTTCACCAGGCTCGAGGCGGTGATCTCGTCGAACATCAGCCCGTAGGGATTGATCAGGAAGTGATGCTCCGGCCCCGGCACGCGCGCGGAGACGTGGGTATCGACCAGATCGTCCCAGCCGTAATGCGCGATGAGACGGTAGCACGCGGCTAGATTGACCCGCTGGGTCCATTCGGCCTCGGTCATGTCGGACGGCACTTCCTTCAGGCGAGCTTCCGCTGGTGACATGATCGGTTTCTCCCGTATCAACGATTGATTTTCGCCCTCAGCGTAGCCCTGCGGCCGGTTTGCGGCAAGGCGCAGCGCCGGCGTGGCAGTCATGCTCTGGTAACGAGGTATCTGGCTTCAGGGCGCCGGAATGGCGAGCAGGCTGGAAATGCTGCGGCCGCGGATATCGTAGACGCGCGCGAACACCACGTCGTCGCGCTTGATCTCCACCATGACCGGGGCGGTCAGGCCCTTGCAGTAGAACTCGCCGAGCGTCATCGCGAAGTCGGCAGCATTGGAATCCCAGCCGATCGTGAAGTCGGGTCCGAGCGCGACCTGCGCCGGGCGCTGCGGACCGCACACCGCGACCTTCCATTTGCGGTTGCGCGGCGGCACTTCCTGCCGTTCGACAAGCTCGTCACGCAATCCGTCGGAGGCCTGCTTCAGCGCGAGGCCCCAGTAATCCAGCATGAACAGGTTGTCGGCCGAGCGGACCGTGCCGGCGATATGATTGAAGTGGGTGTATTGATAGGGGTGCAGCCGGATCATTTCGCCGAGCGGCAACAGCAGGCCGAAGGCGAAAACGGCCAACGCGGCAGGCTGCCAGCTGCGGCGGTTTTCCTTCAGCCAGTTCATTCCCCACGCGAAGGCTGTACCTGCGAGCACGGTCATCGGCGGGATCACGAAGATGAAATGGCGGATGCCGTTATAGAGCGCCGGGCGCTTCTCCATCGCAATCAGCAGCGGCAGCGTCGCAGCTAACGTCAGCATCAACAGGATGGTCTTGCGGCGGGCCGGCACATCGGTGCGCGACAGCGACATGAAGGTGCCGACGACGCCGGTGATGGTAAGGGTCAGCAGCACTTCAGGCAGTTGCAGGGCGAACAGGGTCGGCAGATACGACCAGGGCATGTCCGGCACCGACACCAGCGCGCCGTCGAACATTTCCTTCCACGGCTTCTCGAAGAACGCCGAGAAGTAGCTCAGCGCATGGATCGGATTGCCGGGCTCGAGGATCGACCACGGCCAGATCAGCCCCATCACCAGATAGCCGAACACGAAGCCGGGCACCAGGACGTAGACCACATGGAGGAGGCGATGCGTGGCTTCGCGCCAGCCCTGGCTTCGGATGTCGTCGATCCACAGCGGCAGAAAACCGATCATCGCATAGATCAGCGCGAGGCCTGCGAGGATGCGCGAACCGATCGCCAGACCCGCACCCAGGCCGAGGATGAGAACGGTGCGCGGCGACGGCTTCGGATACTCCTCCGCGAGGCGCACCAGACCGAGCATCAGGATGACCATCGCCACCGCGAAAGGCGCATCCTTCGGATTCATGAACATGTGGCCGTAGAAGGTCGGGCACAACGCCAGCAGCAGCAGCGTGGCGAGGCCGCCGACAGCGCCGCTGACGCGGCGCCCGAGACGCCAGGTCACGGCGAGGCCGATGACGCCGACCACCGCGCCCAGCAGGCGCCGGGTCTCGAACAATTCCAGCGGGATGATCTTGTGCAGCAGCGCCGCGGCCATGTCGAAGCCGCCGCCATACATGTAGAGATTGGCGAAGGACAGCGCGTGCGTGTCCTTGAAGCCGGAACCGTACATCTTCAGCAGCAGGTCGGCATATTCGGCGTGGGTGTAGTCGTCCCAGCCCAGGCCGTAATCACGGAAGGTGAATCCTGCGGTGATGCCGACGACAATCAGTGTCAGCAACGCAAGGTCGTCGCAGGTCCGTTCCACGGATCGCCGTAGCGGCGTTTCAATGGCCGAAGTCGTAATGGATGACATGATGGTTTGTAACCCGGTGTCCCCAGCGGCTCGAACAAGTGCTCTTCGAGCCTCTTCCCCGGAACCGATATAGCGCACTTTCCCGGAGCGAGTAACGAGCAATTGTGGCTGAATCGTCTTAGTGCAGTGCAGTATTCAGGCCAAGGTAAAGGCATTTATGTGCCGCGCCGGCATCAGGCCACTTCCAGCGTCACTGTAACCTAGGGCATCATAATTGAATGGATGCTGAACAACGCATGTTTTCCAGGGATCAGGACCTTGCAGAAGCTGTGAATCCAGCTTTGCCATTTGGTGATCAACGACTTTAGACGTTATTGTGGCAACGGCGGGGAGGCATGCTCAACGCCGTCGTGGGAGTTTCAAGACAATGCTTTTGCTGCTGATTGCCGGAATCGGGGTTATTTTAGCTGGCCTCGTCGCGATCGGGTTCGGGATTCCGGTCAAGGAATTCGGTTTCGGCAATACGCTGATCCTGACCGGCACCATCGGCGGTTGCACCGGCCTGATCATGATCAGCCTGGCGGTAGTGATCCGCGAAATCCGGAACTTCGTACCTGCAGCCGGCAAAAGCGAGCCAGCCGTGAACTCGCCGCTGCCGCGCCGCGAATTGCCGCCCGCGCCGGGCGACAGCGCGCCGGATCACGCAAGCGATGCGCCGGCCGGCCGCGCCCTGTTCAGCCGCGATCAGCCTGCCGCCGAGCGGGCAGGGGCTGCCCCGCTTTGGCAGGACGAGGCGTCGGGCGATGGCCGTCGCGAAGACGCCGAACAGCCGCCCGCCGTCCAGCCGCCGCCGGAAGAACCGAAACGCCGCAACCTGTTGTTCTCCTCGACGCGCCGCGAGCGCGAACGCGAGGAGGCCGAACGCGCGGCTGCGGAAGCCGGGGCAGCGCCGTCGGAGGCTGCGGCCCCGCCGCGGCCGAGTTTTGCCGATGCCTGGCCCGCGACCGAGCGCACGCGCCCCGAACTCCCGCGCCGTCCAGCGCGCCCGCCCTCGCCCCTCAAAGATGCGGCGCCCGAGGAGAAGCTGATCCCCGAACGCTACGTTCCGCCGCTGCCGCCCGCGCCCCCCGAGGCGCCGGCTGCGGAGGTCACCGTGCTGAAATCCGGCGTGGTCGATGGCATGGCCTATTCGCTGTATTCCGACGGCTCGATCGAGGCGCAGATGCCTGAAGGCATGATGCGCTTCGCCTCCATCGACGAGTTGCGCGAGCATCTCGATCAGCGGACGTAGCCAGGAAGCGAGAGGCTTTTTAGGTGCTTCTTGCATCTCCCCCTGCAAAGCTTTGCTTGGCGGGGCGAGAAGCTGGAACGCGTGTCCGCTAATCTTTTGCTTCCAAATAAAACCCGGGATCAATGCTTCGTTATTGTCGCGCGCGCAGCAATTCATCCATAATCGCCAAGTTAAAGGCGATCTCGCCCCGCGAAAGACCGACATGACCGACATCGCAGCCAAGAGCGTGATCGACCTGACCGCGACCATTGTTGCAGCCTATGTCGGCAACAACCCGACGCCGGCGGCGGAACTGCCCGCTTTGATCGGGCAGGTCCATGCGGCGTTGCAGCGGGTCGCCGGCGGCCGGGTCGAGGTCGCGGCGGAGCCGGCCAAGCCGGCAGTGTCGCTGAAGAAATCGATGACCGCGGACTATCTGGTCTGCCTGGAAGACGGCAAGCGCTTCAAGTCGCTGAAGCGGCATCTGCGGACCCAGTATTCGATGACGCCGGAGCAGTATCGCGAGAAGTGGGGCCTGCCGGCGGACTATCCGATGGTGGCGCCGAACTATGCGGTGGCGCGCTCGCAGCTCGCCAAGAAAATGGGATTGGGCCAGCAGCGCCGTCGCCGCAAATAGGTTGAAGACGCCCTGACGGTTCCGTTTCGTCACCGGTCGCACTAGGAATATAATTCAGGAAAGCCAAAAAGAGGACTTGTGTCCTTGCTTGGGGTGTGCTGATTATTATCCCAAGCGAGGTGACCGATGAAAGCATTTCAGCGACCGAACCCTTCCGAGACCATTGACCCCCAGCGGGCCCGGCATCTGGCGCTGGAGCGGCGGCAGATCCTCACCGAGGACGGCGTCGCCGCCGTGCTGGTGAACGCCAGCGAGAGCCCGCTGGCATGGCTGGCGCGCCGCAAGGGCCGCGACAAGCGCCCCATGATCAGCCCGCACCAGTTCATGGCCGGCGAGAAACTGCGCGCGGATTTCACCCGCGGTCATCTGGCGCCGCGGATGACCGCGAATTGGGAAGCGCCCGGCCGGGCGCGCGGTTCCGGCCACAGCCCCGGCGAGATGACCGACCTCATGGTGTCGTCGCGCCAGCGCGTTGGTCAGGCGATGGAGGCCTGCGGTCCGGAATTCGCGGGCGTGCTGATGGATGTGTGCTGCTTTTTGCGCGGGCTCGAGGATGTCGAGCGCGAGCGGGGCTGGCCGGCCCGCTCGGCCAAGATCGTGCTGCAGCTCGGGCTCGACCGGCTGGCGCGGCATTACGGCTTGGCCGCCGCGGTGAGCGGGCAGGGCGCGGGCGTGCGGACCTGGCTGGCGGAGGATGCGGTGTTCGGGAGCTAGTTGCGGGACGTCGCTTTCTTACCTCTTCCCGCTTAGCGAAGCTTCGCCGGGCGGGGCGAGGGAAGAACGGCCGTTCCGTTTTGGCTAACTCGCTTCCGCCAGCGTCTCGGCCGCGTCGCGGCGGATGCGCTCGACCATGGCGCGCAGGCCGTTGGAGCGCTGCGGGGTGAGGTGTTCGCGGAAGCCGAGTTCGTCGAACACCTGAATGGCGTCGGTCGCCAGGATATCCTTGGCGGTGCGGTTGGACATCAGCGTCAGAAGGATCGCCATCAAGCCGCGGACGATGTGGGCGTCGCTGTCGCCGAGATAGGTCAGCACAGGCTCGCCGGCCCCGGCGCGCGCGACCTGGCGCGACAGCCAGACCTGGCTGGCGCAGCCACTGACCTTGTTGGCGGCGGAATGCTCGGCCTCCGGCAGCGGCGCCAGCGTGCGGCCGAGCTCGATGACGTACCGGTAGCGGTCGTCCCAGTCTTCCAGCAGCTCGAAATTGTCTTTGATGTCGTTGATCGTGGTCATCGGAGCCCGCATGTGGTTGCAGGCCCTATATAGGGCTACGCGGCGGCGAAAGCGACCGCCGGGCCGCAAATCATCGCGCTATGGCGCGGGCTGAACGGGGCGCCACTCGGCGGCCAGATCGTCCGGGGTCAGCGTATCCGGCGGCGGACCGGCGGCTTCGCCTGGCTGGTCGCCTTCGCCGCCGATCGAGCCGGTGTGATCCGGCTTCTTGTCGGTGATGATCTGGTAAATCTTTTTAGCGCCTTCCTTGGCGCGTTCGCCGAGCACGGTAGCGGCGTGGCTACCGACTTCGCAGGCGGCAGGCTGGCGCGTGCAGAACTGGCCCATGTCGGACATCGCCGCGCCTGCAGCGGACACCGCGTCGGAAGTGCCGATCTGCGGCAGCTTGTCCGATTCGGTCGTCTTGTCCCTGGGCAGCAGCACGAGCACGAGCCCAAGCCAGAATGCCATGCGAAGCAGGAAGAACATCGCGTAACCCCGTTGGTGTCTTCACGTCTCTTTTTGTTGCGATTTCTCGCAAGTCGGAGCGACGCTAACAGTGCTCGATAAAGAGCAAGTATTTGCGATGCGGTTAAATCGTCAAAAATTCGCTGAAAATGTCCGTGATTTGATTCGGCGTAAATTCTTTATTGATGCCCGCGCAAGCCATCGGTGGCGTTGCGAGATGCGTCCACACTTTCGAAACCATGTTAGCGCCGCGTCTTAAACGTGTCGTTCACCATCACTTCGGAAGAAAATCGAAAAACCCCGGCAAAACAGCACCTTTTCATCTGCGCGCGCGTTGAGGTCGCGTGCTTTAGCGTTCGCTTAATTCCGCTCTGACAGGTTGAGGCAACGATAAAGGAGGCGTTTCGGCGCGTCTGAAGTTGGACGAGCAAGCCGTAGCGCGAGAGCCGTGACCGTATTGAACATCATCCGCGATTGTCTTGATGCCATGCTGCATCCATCGGCGCGCTATGACGCGTTGACGAGTGCGCGGCACCGCGCCTTCATGGCACCGCGGCTGCTCGGCAGCCTAGCGGCGTTCGCGGCGTTCCCTGTGTATCTCGCGATGCGCGGCGCGCCGAATGCGATAGAGGTTGCCGCCTTTGCGTGGCTGATCGCGCCGATCCTGTTGTCCTACTTCCTGTCGCGCACCGGCCGCTACGAGAGCGCACAGATCCTGTCGTCGATCGCGCTCGCCGGCCTGATCATGATGATGGCGATCTTCACCGGCGGTATCGGTTCCTTCGCCGCAATCTGGCTGGTCGTGCTGCCGCTGGAAGCAGCATTGTCGGCGTCGCGCCGCATCGTCGGCTTTGCCTCGGCGCTGGCGCTGTCCTGCGTCGCCGTGCTGATCGCGATGAGCGGCTTCGATATGCTGCCGGCGCACGAGACCGGTATCGCCCATGGCGTGCTGATGGCGTTCGGCATTGCTTCTGCCACGCTCTATGCCGCGAGCCTGGCGTTCGGCGCGGAATCGCTGACCCGCACCAGCGTGTCGCTGCTCTATGTCGAAGAGGATCGCTATCGTCTGCTGGCGCGCAACATGAGCGACGTAATCTCGCGTCATCATCGTAATGGCGCGGTGCAGTTCATTTCGCCCGCTGCCGAAACGCTGGTCGGCACCTCGACGCAGCGGCTGCTTGGCCACGGTCTGTTCGACCGCGTCCATGTCGCCGATCGCCCGGCCTATCTCACCGCGCTGTCGGATGCCGGCCGCGGCGGTGAATCACGCAGCGTCGAATTCCGTCTGCGCCGCGATGTGGCGCGCAGCAACGACCGGCTGCGGCCGCAGGGCGCCGAGTTCATCTGGGTCGAGATGCGCTGCCGCCCGATGGAAGAGAGCGCGGACAAGCTTGCCACGCGCGACGCCGAAGTCGTCGCCGTGCTGCGCGACGTCACCGACCGCAAGCTGCAGGAAGAGGCGCTAGCCGCCGCGCGCGCCGAAGCTGAGCGCGCCGACCAGTCCAGGAGCCGCTTCCTCGCCACCATGAGCCACGAGTTGCGCACGCCGCTGAACGCCATCATCGGTTTCTCCGAGATGATCGTGCAGGACGACGTGCTGATGATCGACGCCGCCAAGCGCCATGAATATGCGCAGCTCATCAATGATTCCGGCCATCACCTGCTGTCGGTGGTCAACGGCATCCTCGACATGTCGAAGCTGGAATCCGGCAGCTTCGAGATCGAGCCGATGCCGTTCGCGCCGCGCCCGGCGCTGATCAACTGCTGCAATCTGCTGGCGCTCAAGGCGCGCGAGAACGGCATCGATCTGGTCACCGACGCGCCGAAGGATTTGCCCGACGTCAACGGCGACCTGCGCGCGTTCAAGCAGATCCTGCTCAATCTGGTTTCCAACGCCATCAAGTTCACCGAGCGCGGCGGCATGGTCAGCGTCAGCGCGGGCGTCGAGGGCGCGCGCCTGGTGCTGCGCGTCTCCGACACCGGCGTCGGCATCGCCTCGGAAGACCTCAAGCGCATAGGCGATCCGTTCTTCCAGGCGGGCTCAACCTATCAGCGCCGCCACGAAGGCACTGGTCTTGGCCTGTCGATCGTCAAGAGCCTGGTCGGCATGCACAGCGGCGAGATCGCGGTGCAGAGCCGGATCGGCGAGGGCACCATGATCACGGTCGCGCTGCCGCTCGCATTCACCGCGCCGGCCGCCCTCGCCAGCAACATCGCCACGCTGCCGCCCGCGGTACGCAACGTGTCCTCCGAACCAGTCCGTCAGGTGAAGAAGAGTGCCTAAAGCGAATTCCCCGAAAGCGAAGAAGTCCCGCAGCCGCGCCGTGGCGGCGATCGAGGCGCCGGCCGAGCGCGGCCTGTTTGTGCGCATGCTGCTGCACAGCCCGAAGGACATGGTCGCCGGTTTGATCGCGGCCGCCGCGGTCAGCGCGATCATCGGCAATGCGATCTTCCTGCAGGCCGGCCATCATCCGTCGCCGATGTTCGGCTCCAGCGTGACGGTGCCGATGCCGCAGCCGGCCACGGCCAACCTGCTGCCGAAGCCGCGTCCGCTCGACGCGACGTTGCGGCCGGGCGACGCCAAACTGGATTCGCGGATGCTCGATGCCAAGCCGGTGGACGGCAAATCCGACAACAAGCCGGTCGAGCGTGCCAGCGCCGATCCGATGGCCGGGCTGGTGAAGTCGACCACGACGCCGCCGGCAAATTCCACCGCAGTGGCGCGTCCGCCGGCGCCGATCCCCAACGCCTCGCGCGATCCGCTCGGCGACCTGATCGTCAATTCGCGCCGCGTCGCCGCCGTGCAGCGCGCACTCACCGAATATGGCTACGGCCAGCTGAAGCCGACCGGCACCGTCGGATCCGACACCCAGGCGGCGATCCAGCGCTTCGAGCGCGAACGCAAGCTGCCGGTGACCGGCCAGGCCTCCGACCGCGTGGTACGCGAACTGGCGACCGTGACGGGCCGGCCGATCGAGTAGGGCTGGTGGTTTACGAGGGCTGGAAGTCATCTTCCGGTCCGGCGAGCGGCGAGTTACCTGTCGGCCGCATCGCGCCCGGTGAACAGGTCTGCTATAGCCTGCTCATGAGATTGAAATCAGCAATTTGGGTGGCTGCCTATCTGCGCCGCTGCCAGTCCGAGGGCGTGTTCGGCGCGGTGCGCCGGCGTGGCGCGGAAGAGGCGGGCGCTGTGTTCGTCAAGATCGCACTGCTCGACGGCAACGCGATACTGTACACCCCCGCGCCGCAATCCGCCTATGACGACAGCCGCCCGGTCGAACGCGTGTTCGCCGCCTCGCCGCCACAGCCGGTCGAGGAGCGCAAGATCGAGGAGCGGCTGGTCAAGGAAATCTCGTTCGATCCGGACGTCTGGATCGTCGAGATCGAGGACAAGGCCGGCCGGCATTTTCTGGATCTGGTGAAGACGTAAAGGGTGCACCTTTCTTCCTTCTCCCCTTGTGGGAGAAAGTGGCGCGGACGAAGTCCGCGTCGGATGAGGGGGCTTTGCGACGGCGCGTGTGGCACCCCTCACCCGTCCGCGCTTCGCGCGGCCACCCTCTCCCACAAGAGGAGAGGGGAAGTAAGAGTTGCCTCGCTTGTCTACTTCCCCGTCGTCCGCGTTCGCGCGTCGTCCGCGCCGGGCTGCATGACGGGCCGTGCCGCGGGCGCGGCGCGGGCGCGGTGGCGTTCGTCGTCGTACAAGGCCGGGCGATACTTGGCGCGGGTGGCGGCGACGATGGCGCCGCGCCAGGCGGCGACCATGATCAGCGCCGAGCGTTCGCTCAGCACGTCGTACAGCCGCGACAGCCGGTAGACGTTGGTGACGGAGTTGCCGAATTCCGGATTGAGGAACAGCAGCACGCGCTGGAAGATCGCGCTGTCCATGCCGAGCGCCTTGGCGCAGCAGGCGAGCGGTTCACCGCCGGCGTCGTTCACGACGCGCTCGGCGACCTGGTACGGCAGCAGCAGCGCTTCGCCGAGCTCCCTGGCGAAGTTTTCGCGGTCTTCGGCGAACGCCGCCATTTCCAGAATGTGCATCGCGCGCGCGGCGCGGACCTGCGGAATTCGCGCCGACGGCTTCAGAGGCGTGACGGCAAGATCATGCAAGATCTTGGCGCGCTCGGTCGCTGTGGCGGCGAAGAACAGGTCGGAGATCTCGGTGGCGTCCTTGGGCTGCATCGCCAGGCTGGCGGCTAGGCGCTGCTCGACTTCGCTCGGCGGCTTCACGACGGCCTGCGCGACCACAACAGGAATGGTCTCTGCGCGCGGCATCTCGTCGGCTGGCGCCGATGGTCTTAGCTTAAGCTTCTGCAGGATCGTTCGCGGTGTTTGCGGATAGATCGCCAGCCGCGCGCGCACCACGGCGCGGGTCGCATCATCGACCTCGTCGATCAGTCGGCCGGCCAGTTCGGCGAACTGCTTCTCTTCGTCGATGGTGTGCGAGGGCGCCTGGACATAGAGATCTGTCAGCACGCGAAGCAAGGTCGGTCGGATATCCACGCCCTCGCGGCGCGATAGCGTCATAAGGCCATCAAAGCCCGCAAACATCGGAGATGTGGTCATGTGCGCTACGCTTACCGGGGAAAACTTCAGGTCACTTTACGCGCCACCCGTTAAGGGCGCGTTAACCATCCGGATTCGGCGGGGCTTAACTCTCCTGCATTCCACCCCGGCCGGCGGGTATCTGTAAAATTTAATCCTCCATTAACCATGATCGCCGTTAGATGACGACGCGCCGGCCAACGAGCGATGCGGCGCGGAGAGACGGATATGAGCACCATCATCAAGTTTCCGGCGGATGCGGCAGCGCGCCGGCTGGGCGTGAGCATGGGCCAGCCTCCGGTATCGACCGCGACCATCCTGATCCTGCCGGCGATCCGTATCGAGCGGCCGACCGACGACTCGACCGGCCCCGAAGAGGGCACCGCGCCCGGCCGCCGCCGCAAGCGCCGCGCGCGTTCCTGATCGCGGATATCCCGATGCCCACCCTCCCAGCCGCGCGCCGCAGATGGCCCCGGCGCGCGCTTCCGTTTCTGGTTCTGATTGCGCTGTCGCAGGCGGGCTGCGCCGGTGGTGATTTTGGCCGCGTGCGACGAAGCGCTGTCAGCGACGACATGCACAGCTGGATCGGCGCCGAGGCGACGTCCAGCATCGGGCTGCGGCCGTCCGAATTCAACCTCACCGACGGCGAGAAGATGATGCGCGACCTCGCTTTTCCGTTGATCGAGCCGCCGCATTCGCGGCCGGCGTGGAAGAGCGTGTTCGGCGACTACAAGCCATTGCCCTCGCCGTGGCGGCAGGCCCCGGCGTTCGATCGCACCACCTACGGACGGATGCTGATCGACGAGCCGCATCGCTCGCATACCTCGCGCTACAATGAATTGATGGACGACGTGCGCAGCGATATCCTGCGTTTCGAGACGTTCTACGGCAGCGCGTCGCGGGTGATCGAACTCGACCGCAAGCGCAATGCCAGCCTGAAGCTGGTGTCCAGCTTGTCGCCGCAGGAGCGCGAGGACGCGCTGGCGCGGATGGACGAGAATGCGTTGATCCTGCAATGGGTCGAGCAATGCCTGCAGCGCCGGGTATCGTCGTATCGCTGGGCGCTAGAGCGGCTGGTGGTCCACACGCCGGATCAGCTTGCGGCCAGTGCCGACATGCTGATCGGCGAGATGGCGGCGCAGACCACAGTCATCGCCTCAAGCGCGGCAAGGCCTTCGCGATCCGGCACGGTGTTGAAATAGCATCCGCACGCGTGCTGCGATCTCAGCGCTTCGTCGCGCCTTGTCTGGCGGGTGGTTCGGCGGGGGCGCCGCATTTGGCGGCGGCGAGGGTGGCCTGCGCCTGCGGCATCAGGCCGGGCTCGGCGGCGAGCGCTTTCAGCACGATCAATCCGGTGGCGGTCGGCGAGTCGATGATCAGCCGGTCGGCGGCGGTGACGTCTTCGTCCTCGGGAAGTTCGGCGTGCTGCGCCTCGGTCATCAGGTCGAGCTCGATGACGCGGCGGCCGGCGGAGCGGTCGTTGATCGCGTAGTACGCGACGTCGCTGCGGGTGTAGAACGACACCGACGTGTAGGACTGGCTGACCGGCACCGCGAGCTTGATTGGGCCGTTCGAAAGATCATAGCGGCATACGGCCAGCGCGAAGGCCGGGTCCATGAAGGGCAGCATCGCGTTGCCGGGCTCGGTCAACGGCAGCGCCGAGACTCCGTTGACGGAGGTTATCGCGGTGAGGCGCGAATAGGCGTCCTGCGTCGCGATGCGTGGCAACGCCAGCACGCTGACCAAATGTACGATGCCGCCGAGGACGATTCCGGCGGCGATGGCGAACAGCAGCCGGATCATGGGCAGCCCACCGTATTGATGGCAGGCATCGGCGCGTCGCGCTGGGTGCGCGTCGCGATGCCGACCGGCGTGTCGTACAATCGCAGCATCAGCACGTAACGCTCCAGCGCCCCGGTCGGCAGCCAGTTGCCGGCGCGCGCGCGCGACGTAATGCGGACCTCGAACGCGCCGTCGACGCCCCTGACGATTTCCTGGCTGGTGAAGCCGTAGCGCTGCAATGCGTTCGGCACCAGCCGGCCCTTGGTATCGTACAGCGTCAGCGTCCAGAACCGCGCGGCAGGCGTCACGCCCGACACCACGACATCGCAACGGCCGTCGAGCAGCTTCTTGCTGTCGTCGGTGGTGGCGGTGAAGGCGACGCCGTCGCCGGTGCCGATCGGCAGCTCGCCGGAGCGTGCGATCGCGGCGCGGGCATAAGGATCGATGTCGCTGGAGCCGGTGCGCGGCCGCGCGGTCCAGGCGCCGATCGTCAGCGTGCCCAGATCGGTGCCGCGTGTGGCCGTCGTCCAGGTCAGGCCCAGGCCGGTGGCGGCAGCAATGGCAAGCGCCAGCAAAGAGAGAAGGATCAGCCGCACATTCGCACCGCCATGATAACAGTCAGTTCTTGCGCGAGGCGGGGGCCGCCGGCGCCGCCGCGGCCGGCGCGTCGGAAGCCGATGCGAAACTTTCCGGGAAAGCCAGTGCGGATGCGCGTGGCCTGGTCGGTGACGCCGGCTCGTTCGACGAAGTGCGGCCCGCGGTCTTGCTGGCCTCGTCAAGCATCTTCTCGACGCGCACCAGAATGTCCGCGCCCTTGCGCGTCAGCACCGGCGGCGGCCCGGGCTTGGCATTCGGCGCGCTGGAGGCGACGTTGGCCGAGGGCACCGCCGCGGGATTCTTGGTGCCGGCGCCGATGCCGGGAATTTCCTTGATTTCGATGCCCTGATGCGCGGCCACCATGATGTCGTGCCACGTCTGTGCCGGCATCGCGCCGCCGGTCAGGCGGTTGGTCGGCGAGTAGTCGTCGTTGCCGTACCACACCGCGCAGGTGAAGTTGCCGGTGTAGCCGACGAACCAGGCGTCGCGGTAGGCGTTGGTGGTGCCGGTCTTGCCGGCGGTCGGGATACCGTCGAGCGCTGCGCGGCGCGCGGTACCCTCGGAGACGACGTGGCTCATCATGCCCGCCATGTCGGCGGCGACGGAAGCCGGGATTGCCTGCAGCGGCTTCTTGCCGTCGCGGTCGAAGCGCCAGACCAGATCGCCGGCGCCGGTGCGCACTTCCAGCACCGCATGCGGCGTCACCGAGCGGCCCTTGTTGGGGAAGGTGACATAGGCGACGGCGTGTTCGAGCACGGAGACTTCACCCGAGCCGATCGGCAGCGACGGCGTATCGAGCAGCGGCGCGGTGATGCCGAAGCGGCGCGCCACTTCGACGATCTTGGCGCGGCCGGCTTTGGCCGGGTTCGGCGACTTGCCGCCGAGCGCGATCGAGAGCTTCACCGGCACCACGTTGATCGAATGCGTGATCGCCTGCGTCAGCGTGACATTGCCGGAATAGGAATGGCCGTAATTCTGCGGGCACCAGTTGCCGATGCACACCGGGCCGTCATTGATGATCGAGGTCGGCTTGTAACCGTTCAGCAGCGCCGTGGTGTAGACATAGGGTTTGAACGACGAGCCGGGCTGCCGCATGGCATCCACCGCACGGTTGAACTGGCTGGCGCCGTAATCGCGGCCGCCGACCATCGCGCGGACGCCACCGTCGAGATCGGACACCACGGTGGCGGCCTGCGTCGCGTGATAGTCGCGGCCGAACTGGCGCAACTGGTTCTCGATCGCGGCATCGGCGGCGTTCTGCACGTTCATGTCGATGGAAGTGCGCACCACGAAAACGCGCTCGGAATAGGATTTCGGGAAGGTGGCGACGAGGCGGCGCATCTCGTCGAACGCCCAGTCGAGATAGTAGTTAGGTGAGCTTTCCTCGCGGCGATCCACCGCGGTGGCCGGATTGCGCCGTGCTCCGAACACCTGGCCCTCGGTCATGAAGCCGGCATCGACCAGATTGTCGAGCACCTGGTTGGCGCGGGCGCGGGCAGCGGGCAGGTTGATGTGCGGGGCGTATTTGGTCGGCGCCTTGAACAGGCCGGCCAGCATCGCGGCTTCCGCCAGGTTCACGTCGCGCGCCGACTTGTTGAAGTAGAAGTGGGCTGCACCGTCGACGCCGAAGGTGCCGCCGCCCATATAGGCGCGGTCGAGGTAGAGCTTCAGGATCTCGTTCTTGGTCAGGCGCGTTTCCAGCCAGATCGCCAGAAAGGCCTCGTTGACCTTGCGCTCGATGGTGCGCTCGTTCGACAGGAACAGGTTCTTGGCGAGCTGCTGCGTCAGCGACGAGCCGCCCTGGCGCACGCCGCCGGCCTGCGCATTGGTGACCAACGCGCGCGCGGTGCCGGCGATGTCGATGCCGAAATGGTCGTAGAAGCGACGGTCCTCGGTCGCCAGCGTCGCCTTGATCAGATTGTCCGGGAAGTCTTCCAGCGGGATCGAGTCATTGTGCTTGATGCCGCGGCTGCCGATCGGATTGCCGTAGCGGTCCAGGAACGAGACGGCGAGGTCGGATTTTTTCAGCCAGTCGTCGTCGGCGGTTTCGCGGAATGCCGGCTGCGCCAGCGCCAGCATCAGGATCAGACCGCCGAGCCCGAGCGTAGCCATCTCCGACAGCGGCTCGATGAACACCCAGCGCTTCCAGCGGCCGACATAGAAGCGGTCCATGAAGGTCGAGAAGCGCTCGTACAGCTCGCGGATACCGACGGCGGAAGAGAACAGCGTAGAGTCGATACGCGCATCGAAATCCAGCAGGAAATGCCGGATTTTCGTCTTCCATGCGGTTGGCACGATCTGGCGCACCGGGGCCCTTGGTCTGTTGCCGCTCACGCGCCACCCGATGGGGCGCCGCAGGGAGGCTTGCTGGAGTGTTGCGGCAATCCCAAGGCGGTTGGACGGACAGCCAAATTGCCACCGTGGGACTCGAGCAAGTTCTAGCCGAGCGGGGCGGACAAACCAATGGCGATGCGTGGATTTCCGCCGGCAAGGCTAACGCAGATACGCGCCCGGATCGGCCCCGTACGGGTTGATCAGGCCGCGGCGCTTGCGGAGCCCACCTTAGAACTCCTAGAAGGGCGCTTCACCCCTGTCCGGATCGACACTCACGGCATGACCACACGCTCGCCAAAACCCTCGCCGCAGGACGGAATGTTCTGGAAGACCAAGACGTTGGATGAGATGTCCGGCGCTGAGTGGGAGAGCCTTTGCGACGGCTGCGCGCGCTGCTGCCTGGAGAAGCTGGAAGACGAAGATACCGGCAAGATCTATTACACCCATGTTTCCTGCAAGCTGCTCGATGCCGGGCTGTGCGCCTGCAAGGACTATCCGAACCGCTCCGACCAGGTTCCGGACTGCGTGCGGTTGACGCCGGAAAATGTCCGCACCCTGAACTGGCTGCCGCCGAGCTGCGGCTACAAACTGGTTGCCGAGGGCCGCGATCTCTATTGGTGGCACCCCTTGATCTCCGGCAGCCCGGCCACCGTCCACGAGGCCGGCGTCTCGGTCCGCGGCCGGGTGCAGGGCACCGAGGACACCGTGCCCGATGAGGAGTTGCAGGACCACATCGTGGCGTGGCCCGGCGTACTGCCGAAGCGCGCCAAGCTGAAGAAGCGGCCAGCGTAGGGGCGGAGTTTCGGCTTGATGGCGGATCATAATGTAGCTACGTTATGATCCTGTGATCATCACATGGGACGAGCCGAAGCGTATAGCGAACATCCTCAATCATGGAATGGACTTCGTCGATCTCGATGAAGCCTTGCTTTGAGACGTCGTTCGTCAGCCCCGCGAAACACGGGCGTCTGATTGCAGTCGGGCGGTTGGCGAACGGCGTGATCGCCGTGATTTTCATCACGCTTGGTACGGAAGGTATCAGCGTTATCAGTATGCGTCCCGCCAGCCGCAAGGAAAGGAAGCTGATCAATGGCTAAAGTGGCCAAGAAGGCATTCAAGCCCGGGCAGGGCTATACTAGGCAGGATCGGGAAGACGTGCAGAGCCCGGAGTTGACGGACGAGCAGCTTGCCGAGATGCGGCCCTTCGCCGAAGTCTTCCCGGAACTCGCCGCCTCGATCCGCAGGGGACGCGGCCCCAACAAGGCGCCGACCAAGCGGCTGGTGTCGTTGCGGCTGTCCGGCGAGGTGATCGACAAGTACAAGGCCGGCGGCGATGGCTGGCAGTCACGCATCGACGCGGACCTGCGCAAGCTCAACAAGATCAAGTAATACCGCGCGTCGCCGCTCGCAGGTGGGAAGTGACGTCCGCGGGATGCTCCCATGCAGGCGGCCGGGTGTCGCTGCATGCAGTTGCATGATAATTTGCGGCTGTATTATTTCAGCGACCGTTTTGTCGCCAAGCCGTCTGAATCCAAATCGACATGAACAAGTTCGAACCCCAGAGCGGGTCAACGGCCGCCCCTCACGCACTGTCTGATGAGATGGTCGAGGAACTGTCGTATCTGCCGACGGCGGTGATGGAAGTCGGAGACGCGCCGCAGCCGGTCAAGCCGCCGCTGACGCCGAGTGAAGTCCGCACCATCCTGATCAGCCTGCTGCTGACGATGTTTCTCGCCGCCCTCGACCAGACCATCGTAGCGACCGCGCTGCCGACCATCGGCCGCCAGTTCAGCGACGTCACCAACCTGTCATGGGTGATCACCGCCTATCTGCTGGCATCGACTGCGGTGGCGCCGGTGTTCGGAACGCTCAGCGATATCTATGGCCGTCGCGCCACGATCATCGTGGCGCTGGCGCTGTTCATGGCGGGCTCGGTGATGTGCGCGCTGGCGCCGAACATGCTGGTGCTGATCCTCGGCCGTGGCCTGCAGGGCCTCGGCGGCGGCGGCATCCTGCCGATCGTGCAGACGGTGATCTCCGACGTGGTCACGCCGCGCGAGCGCGGCCAGTATCAGGCCTATTTCAGCAGCGTCTGGGTCGCGGCGGGCATCGGCGGGCCGATCCTCGGCGGGTTGTTCGCCGAGCACCTGCACTGGTCGATGATCTTCTGGATCAACATCCCGCTCGGTGTGGTGGCGCTGGCAATGCTGCTGCCTAATATGAAAAAGATTCCCGTCTTCCATCGCATGCGCAAGGTCGACTGGCTGGGTGGCGTGCTGCTGATGGCCTCGGCGCTGGTGTTCATGCTGGTGCTGACCTGGGGCGGCACCAGGTTCTCATGGGCATCGCCGACGATCCTTTGGATGCTTGGAACCGCCGCGGTGCTGGCGTTCGCCTTCATCTGGCACGCGCTGCATGCGGATGAGCCGTTCCTGCCGCTGCAACTGATGTCCGGCTCGGTGGTGCCTTACGCGATCGCCGCCGGCGGCTGCGCGATGGGCGCGATGATCGGACTGACTGTGCACCTGCCGCTGTTCTATGAGGTGGTGTATGGCCTCACGGCCGCCGAGGCCGGGCTGGCGCTGATTCCGATCGCCGCGATTTCGGTGGCGGGCGCGGCCTTCGCCGGGCACATGATGACCCGCGCCAGGCACTACAAGCGCGTCGCCATCATCGGCACCGCCGTGTCGGCGCTGATGGCCCTGATACTGGCGCTGGCGATGCCGATGCCGCTGTGGGCGCTGCTCACTTTGCTTGGCATTTTCTCGACCGGACTCGGCACCGCCTTTCCGGTCACCGTGGTCTCGATCCAGAACGCGGTGGCCCGCGCCCAGATCGGCACTGCGACCGGCGCGATGAACTTCTTCCGCGCGCTGATGGCTTCGTTCACGGTGGCGGCCTTCACCACCATCCTGCTGATGGCGCTGGGCAGCGGCATCACGATCTCCGGCGACCATGCGGGCTCCGCGCATCCGATCGCCGTCGCCGACATGGTCGGGGCGTTCCGCTACGTGTTCGAGGCATCTGCCGCGATGATGGCGCTGGCGGCGGTGTTCCTGATGCTGATGGAAGAACGCCCGCTGGCGGGACCGGCCAAGGCCGCGCCAAGCCTGGTTTCCGAGTAGGGCGGAACACTGCGGCAATCGCACCGCGGCCGGCCGGGAGAGAATGCCCTGTGCCGCCTTCAAATGCGGTGGGGTGTGGCCATCGCTGCCGTGTGCAGCCCGCCGACGGCCATGCGGTCCAGTTTCCGAAGCACCGGAACAGCTCAAACGAATTTACTCGGATACCTGTGGTTGCGCTACGGTACTTGCGATTCGTCGCTCGGCTGATGCCGGACAGGCGTGGACGCCGACCCGGGGACAGCGACGTGAAAAATTTGCAGATCCGGGCGCGCGGTGACACGACGCGCCCCGGCCTCGTTGCCTTGCAGGCATCGTCCCGCGGCATTCTTCATCACCTCAAGCGGAAGCTGTCGTCTGTCGCGTTTGCCGCGCTGCTGCTCAACACCACGTCGGTACTGGCCGATGGCGGAACCGGCGGCGCTGGCCAGTCGGCGTATACGGCTCCGTTGGCAAATCCGACCGCCGGCGGTGCCGGCGGCGGCGATAGTGCGGCCGGCACCGCCGGCGCGGTTGCGATCGATTGCAGCGCTGGCGGCGGAGGCGGCGGCGGCGGTGCCGGTGGCGGGAGCGGCGGCGCCGGAAGTGCCGCCGGCAACGGCGGCGGCGCGGGTGGCGCTTCCGGCGCCGCCGGGTCAAGCGGCTATGACGGCGGATGCGGCGGTGGGGGCGGGGGCGGCGGCAATGGCGGGACCAACGGACAGACCATCGCCGGCCCGCTGACGATCAATTCGATCATTTCGGGAGGCGGCGGAGACCACGGCGGCAATGGTGGCGATGGCGTTTCCTCCGCCAACGTTGGTGGCAACGGTGGCGGTGGCGGTGGCGGCGGGGCTGGCGGCAATGCCGTATCGGTGACCGGCGCCAGCGTGGTTACCGTCAGCCGGACTTCAGTCCTCACCGGCGGTACCGCCGGTACCGGAGGCAATGCCGGCTATGCGGGCAACAAGGGATCCAATTCCGGCAGCGGAGGCGGCAATGGCGGTGACGGCGGCGCCGGGATCGCTTTCAGCAGCAGCGGCGCGACGCTGCTCAATAGCGGCACCGTCCAGGGCGGCACCGGCGGAATTGGCGGATACGGCGGATTGGGTGACGCGGTCACAGGCCAAGCGGGCAGCGCTGGCCGCGGCGGCGCCGGCGTGACCGGCGCCGATCTCACCATCATCAACAACGGCAGTATCAGTGCTGGACGCGCCGCCTCAGGCGGCGGCCTTGGCAACGCCATCGTCTTCAATGGCGGCAGCAACGTGCTGACCATGTCGGGTGGCGCCACGCTGACCGGCAATCTCGTCATCGCCTCCGGGCTGATGACGCTGGCGCAGACCAGCGAGAGCTGGACCTATGGCAATGCGATCACCGGCGGCGGCGCGGTGGCGATCACCACTACGGGCGGCAGCGCGGTCGAACTCCAGGGTGTCAATACGTACAGCGGCGGGACCACCGTCACGTCAGGCAGTACGCTGGCGATCAACACCTTCCAGTCCATCGGCAGCGGCGTCCTGACGCTCCAGGACACCAGCACCTTGAGCTTGACGGCGCCCGGAATGAGCCTAGGCAATGCAATCCGCGTCGCCGGCATTGCAGCCATCTCAACTTCGCAGGATGCCCGCATCTCCAGCGCGATCACCGATGGTATTTCGCCCGGTGGCATCGTGAAGACCGGCCCGGGGATGCTGATCCTCTCGGGCACCAGCAGCTACAGCAACCTGACGCAGGTCAAAAGCGGCGTGCTGCAAGTCGATGGTTCTATCGCCTCGTCGAGCCAGATCTCGGTGTTCAGCGGCGGCGAGCTGCGGGGCACCGGCACGGTGGGCAAGACGCAGGTCGAAAATGGCGGCATCTTCGCGCCGGGCTCGACGCCGGGGACCTCGATGACGGTCGCCGGCAATCTCGGCTTCCAGTCCGGTTCCACCTACCTTGTGCATGTCAACATGTCAGGCATGACGTCGGCCAACGTATCGGGCACCGCGTTTCTCGGCGGCACGGTGACATTCCCGGCGTCCTCGGGATGGCAAAACTGGACGGTGATCAAGAGCATCCTGCATGCGGACGCGCTGAACGGCACGTTCGCCGGGGTCAGCGCGCCGCGCGGATACACCGCCAGCCTCAGCTACAGCCTCACTGACGTGACGCTGACCGCCGTCGGCGGTTTTGCCAGCGACCTGGCGCTGTCGCGCAACCATGCGGCGCTGGTGACCGCGCATGACAGCTACTTTTACAATGGCGGCGCGCTGCCGGCGCGCTTCGACGCGGTGTCTGCCTTGAGCGGCAGCCAACTCACGGGAGCGCTGACGCAGATCTCCGGCGAGACGCCGACCGCGACCCAGCAGGCCAGCCTCAACGCCGCGACGCAGTTCGTCGGCGCGATGTCCGATCCGACCCTTGCCGGTCGCGGCGGCGCGGCGTCGTCGGCGATTCCTTATACGGAGGAGGGCGATGCAACGAGCTCTTACGCGGCGCGTGAGAATCGCAGCGGCGCCGCCCGCGATGCGTTTGCCATGATCACCAAGGCGGTGCCGACCGTGCCGGCGTTTCGGCCGTTCTGGAATGTGTGGGCGACCGGCTTCGGCGGCACCCAGACCACCGACGGCAGCGTATCGACTGGCTCGAACACATCGACCAGCCGGATCGGCGGCGTCGCGGTCGGCGCGGACTATCATTTGTCGCTGCAGACCGTGGCTGGCTTCGCTTTGGCCGGCGGCGCCACCAGCTTCAGCGTCGCAGGTGGCGGTTCGGGCCGCTCCGATCTGTTCCAGATCGGCGGCTTCGTCCGCCACAGCGTCGGCACGGCCTATGTGACGGCAGCGGCGGCCTATGGCTGGCAGGACGTCACGACCGACCGCACGGTGGCGGTGGGCGGCCTCGACCAGTTGCGCGCCAACTTTAACACCAATACCTGGTCGGCGCGGCTAGAGGCCGGCAATCGCTTCGCGATGCCGTGGCTTGGCGGCGTCGGCATCACCCCCTATGCAGCGGCGCAGGTAAGCTATCTCGACCTGCCGGCCTATGCGGAGACCACGCTGTCGGGGCCGACGACGTTTGCGCTGGCCTATGCCGGCAAGGGCATCACCGCGCCGCGCAGTGAACTCGGCCTGCGCAGCGACAAGTCGTTCGCGGTGATGGATGGGGCACTTACATTGCGCGGCCGCGCGGCATGGGCGCATGACTACAACACCGAACGTTCGGCATCGGCCACGTTCCAGTCGCTGCCCGGCGCTTCGTTCCTGGTGAACGGCGCGTCACCGGCAAAGGATGCCGCGCTGACGACGGCGTCGGCGGAGATCGGTTTCCGCAACGGTATCACGCTGGCAGCAACGTTCGAGGGCGAATTCTCCGACGTGACGCGCAGTTATGCCGGCAAGGCTGTCGTGCGCTACGGCTGGTGAGGTCCAGGCGGGTGCGGAATTGACAGGGGATACGCTCACGGCCTAACAGCCGCGCAGCAACTGCACGGCAGAGGAATGGGCCATGAGCAAAGCGACCGTCGAACAGACCAAGATGGGCAGCGAGGCGATCGCGTTCTGCATCGCGCGCACACTGATCGAGCGCGACGCCTCGCTGAAGGCGCCGATGCGGGCCAATCTGCGCAAGATGTGGGAATTGCTGGAAGAGCGCGGCGACGACGCCGCCGCCGACATGGTCGACACGCTGATCAAGGCGCTGAACGACCCGGCCTTCTTCAAGCCGTAGCGCGCGGCGCGGTTAACGTCTCGTTAACCTGCATTTTTCCGTGAATGGGTGAACGTTGTGGAAACCAATCGGCGGTAACATGTGGGTGGTACGGGAGAACCCGTGCCCGATACAGGAGGCTGCGGTGCCGCGTTTGATAGCACGATTTCTCGACGATGAATCCGGCGCGACCGCCATCGAATACGCGCTGATCGCCGCCGGTATCAGCCTGGTCATCATCGTCATGGTGCAGGGCATCGGCACGACGCTGAATGGCCGCTTCGCGGCCATCAATACTTCGCTGAAGTAAGCCGGGCGGGCGTCCGCAGTCGCATTCGCGTGATCGCGTCTGGTGGCGAGCAGCTCCGGACATATCTGTAAATCGCGCCGCATATCGGCGCTTTTGCAGGTAGATCCAATGATTTTTCCCCGACATGTATTTTCCGTCAGTGCGGCTTTCGCGCTGGGCGCACTGTTTTTCGCAGGGGCGATGACGACACCATCTCCCGCCGCGGCGGCCGGCGCGGTGGCGCCGTACTGCATCGCGTTCGGTGGCGGCGGCGAGGGCGGCGGCTACCGCACCAGTCGCTGCGAGTTCTTCGATTACCAGCAGTGTCAGCAGGCAGCGTCCTCCGGCGGCAATTGCGTGGCCAACATCGATTACCACGGTGAAGTCTCCACGGCGCCGGCTTCGCCGCGATCGCGCAAGCGGCGTTAGCCTATGCTAACTGTTGTGCGGTTGCCGGACCGGCAGCGAATCAACGGCATTCATTCAGGAAGAGAATCATGAGCCTTGTTCGACGATTGGCAGTGGCCGCAGCTCTGATGTTCTCCGCCGCGATCCCATCCGGCGTGGCCGAAGCACGCAGTGTCGCGCGACCTGTATCCGGTGCTCCGCCGTTTTGCGTGCTGATCGGCGGCCCGCGCGGCACGTCCCTGCCGCAAATCTGCCGCTTCTCCGACTATCAGGACTGCCTGCAGGCTGCCGCAAATCTGCGCGGAAATTGCGTCGCCAATATCGATTATCGCGGCGAGCTGCCGCCGACGTCCGGCTCGCGATGGCCCGGCGCCGCGCGATAGGATCGACTTAAGCTTAAAATCCCATGCTGTTTCAGCGGGATAGCGGATTTTCCCGCGAGGAATAAAAAACTAGGATTTTTAGCCTTGACAGCGTGACGCTGCGAAGGTAGCTTTGCGACATGCTCCACAACTGGGTTTCGAGGTTGCTGCAGCACTGTCGGCGTCCTCGGATTCGCCGGAACATCGGCCACCATCATGCGTTGCTACGCTGAATGCCGGATCGGCACAGCGAGCGAGGACATCCCATGGCAACGAAGCAAAACGGTCGGATCGTCGAATCCGCGACCGAGGCGCGACAGGCAGAACCCGGCCCCTCCGTTCTTGCGTTGCTGACCATGAGCACCGGACTGGCCGTGTTGTTGTTGGCGGTGGTCTGGTTCGTGTTTTTCCGAACCTGACACCCGACATCGGATCGACCGTCGATCTGCAGTGACACGGTAGCGATCACATTCGCGAGCTTGAGCATTCAACAGCCCGCCCGGCAGCGCCCGGCGCGGGTTTTTCTGTTGGGGGGGGGACGATGGCTGTTTCCCGGACTGCTGCAGTGAAAAAGACGGCGGCACGAAAAGCATCCGGCAAAAAGATGGTTGCTAAAAAATCTGCCAAGAAATCTTCGAAGAAACCTCCGTCGCGGAATACCGCTTCCCGCAAGCCGAAGCCCTCGATCGATCCGCCGCTTGCGGAAGGCAGCGTTGCGCTGGTCGAACGCGTAGCGCGGGCGGTCGAGCGCGAGTTGGCGGAGATCGAGGGCATCGTTGCAGGTTTGCAGGGCAAGACGCGGCCGACCGAAGCCGAGCGCCGCGCCCGCACGCTGGCGTCGCTGGCGCGCACGCTGAGCGAGGTGCGACGGCTGCGCGCCGCAGATGAAACGCAGAAGGCCGATGATGAGCCCAGCGCTGCCCGAGATCTTGATGAATTCCGCAAGGTCCTTTTTAAACGATTGGCGGGCCTACCTGGAAGAACAACAGATCTTCCTGCTGCAGCGGATGAGCCTGGGGGAGATGAATGACCTCACTGCGCATTGGGAGCTTTATGCCCACGCTCATCAGCTGCCGCCCGCCGCGGCGCCGAACGGCGCGCCGTGGCTGACCTGGCTGATGATCGGCGGTCGCGGCGCGGGCAAGACGCGCGCCGGCGCTGAATGGGTGCGGGCGCAGGCGATGGGCCGCGGGCCGGGTGGCCTTGAGCGCCAGATGCGGATCGCGCTGGTTGGCGAGCTGACGATCGAATGCGCGGTGCTGTGGGCGGTCATGATGCACGAGTTCTGGACCGGCGATATCCAGACCATCAACGCGCTGGTCAACGCCACCGCGCTGCTGGTGACCTATTGGGGCTTCCGGTTCGGCGTGCTAGGCGTCTATATCAGCGGCCGCACCCGCGAAAAGGTCAGCGCCGTCACCGGGCAGGACGCGCCCGGCATGATCGAGCGACTGGTCAAGGCGGTGGTGAAGAAAAAGTAATATTGCCCGGCATAGCCGTTCATTCGCCGTTCACGGCATAAGGGCGCATGCTGGCGGCAGCGTTGTCGCTCATGAGGATTCCGCCTTGCGCCTGCTTGTCGTCGAAGATGATCCCGACCTGAACCGCCAGCTTACCACCGCGCTGGTCGATGCCGGCTATGTGGTCGACCGAGCCTTCGACGGCGAGGAGGGGCTGTTCCTCGGCGACAACGAGCCTTACGACGCCGTGGTGCTGGATATCGGCCTGCCCAAGATGGACGGCATCGCCGTGCTGGAATCCTGGCGCCGCAACAAGCGGGCGATGCCGGTCCTGATCCTCACCGCACGCGACCGCTGGAGCGACAAGGTGCAGGGCTTCGACGCCGGCGCCGACGACTATGTGGCCAAGCCGTTTCACCTCGAAGAGGTGCTGGCGCGGATCCGCGCGCTGCTGCGCCGTACCGCAGGCCACGCGCAGTCCGAGCTGACCTGCGGGCCGGTGTCGCTGGATACCCGCACCGGGCGGGTCAGCGTCAACGGCAATCCGGTCAAGATGACATCACACGAATACCGCCTGCTGGCCTATCTGATGCACCACACCGGGCGGGTGATCTCGCGCACCGAACTGGTCGAGCATCTCTACGACCAGGATTTCGACCGCGACAGCAACACCATCGAGGTGTTCGTCGGCCGCATCCGCAAGAAGCTCGACGTCGACATCATCCAGACCGTACGCGGCCTCGGCTACCTGCTGACGCCGCCGACACCCTCCGCGTAAATTCATGCGCATGGTCTTATCCGAAAGCCGGTATCCATCCCCGATCGCATCGGGGACAGGCTTTTTCGGGATCATGCTGTAATGCGCGCCACCTCGCTCGCCACGCGGCTGTTCCTGTCGGCGACCGTCTGGGTGGTGGTGATCCTTCTCATCACCGGCATCATCCTGTCCTCGGTGTACCGCTCGGCCGCCGAGCGCGCGTTCGACCGCAGGCTGAATCTCTATCTGCGCACGCTGGTTGCCGAAGTCGCCGCCACCGACACGCCCGACCACGAGATGCAGTCGCTCGGCGAGCCTTTGTTCGAACTGCCGTTGTCCGGCTGGTACTGGGAAATCGCGCCGGTGGAGGCCGACAAGAACGAGGTGCGGGCGTCGCGCTCGCTGTGGGACAAGAAGCTGCCGAAACTGGAAGACAAGGGCATCGAACTGACGCCGTCCGGAATTCGACAGGGCTATGTCGACGGGCCGGAAGACCAGCGGCTGCGCATGGTGGAGCGGCCGGTCGATCTCGGCGTCGACGGCAAGTTCCGCGTCAGCGTCGCCGGCGACGCCACCGAGATATTCGAGGAGACGCGGACCTTCGACTGGTATCTCGGCGGCACCTTTGCAGCGCTGTCGATCGTCCTGGTGCTGACCACGATCTTTCAGGTCCGCTTTGGTCTGGCGCCGCTGAAGCGCATTTCCGACGCCATCGCCGACATCCGCTCCGGCCGCGCCGAACGGCTGGAGGGCGAATTCCCGGTCGAGATCGCACCATTGGCGCGCGAGACCAACGCGCTGATCGACGCCAACCGCGCCATCGTCGAGCGCGCCCGCACCCATGTCGGCAATCTCGCCCACGCCATCAAGACGCCGCTGTCGGTGATCGTCAACGAGGCCGCCGCCTTTCAACACAATGGCCGCAGCGGCGATCCGTTCGCGGCCAAGGTGCTGGAGCAGGCTGACGTCATGCGCGACCAGGTGGCGCATCACCTCGAGCGCGCCCGCATCGCCGCGCGCCTGACCATTGTCGGCACCATCACCGAAGTGGCTCCGGCGATCGAGGCGCTGCGACGGACCATGGAGAAAATCCACCGCGACCGCGGCATCGCGATCGATGTCGAGGCGGACGCTGCGGCCAAATTCCGCGGCGAGAAGCAGGACCTCGAGGAGATGGCCGGCAACCTCGTCGACAACGCCTGCAAATGGGCGGACTCCCGTGTCTTCATCGAAGTGCTGGTGGAGCGGCAGGGATTGAACGATCCCGCGCCAAAACTGCGCATCATCGTTGACGATGACGGTCGCGGCCTGTCCGCCGACGAGCGCGCACAAGTCTCCCGCCGCGGCCAGCGGCTCGACGAGACCAAGCCGGGTTCGGGGCTCGGCCTGTCGATCGTGGTCGATCTCGCCGCTCTGTACGGCGGCAGCCTGACGCTCGGCACCGCGCCGATCGGCGGCCTGCGCGCGGAACTGGTGCTGCCGGGGGTGTGACCCCCGATGTCACCGATCCGCTTCATCGACATTGCCGGTTCCTTCAAAAGTGCGAAGATGGCGGCATCGGGGATGCGTCGTACTCGCGCGCTCCGTCGTCGTCGCATCGTTGCACAAGGGCCGGATGGATGAAGGCATATGTCTACGGAGAACCGCGCGAGCTTCCCGCCGGTTTCGAAGCCTTCACGGATGCGGCTCACACCGCGATCGTTTCCGTCGACATGCATCGCGGTCATCTGGAAGACAGCCCGGACTGTCCGTGCCCCGCGCCGCGCGCACGCGATATCGTGGCGCCGATCGATGCCTTTCACCGGCGCGCGCGGCAGGCCAGCGTGCCTGTCATTCACGTCAAATCGGTGCTGCGCAAAAACGGCGTCGACGATGTGAACGGCGTGCCGTCGGCCTGGCGGCTGACCTTTCCGCTGCACGTCGGCGCCATTCCCAATTCCGACCAGCACGCCATCGAGGGATCGCGCTGGACCGAATTCGTCACCGAGGTCGATGCTTCCGATCTCGTGGTCGTCGGCAAGAAGCGGCTGTCGCCGTTCTTCGCCACCGATCTGGACTTCCTGTTGCGGCAGATGGGCGTGCGAACCGTCGTGCTCGACGGCGGCATGACCGACTGCTGCATTCTCAATGCGGCGTTCGACGCCAGCAATCTCAGTTATCGCGTCGTGGTGCTGCGCGATCTGGTCCGCGGCACCGATCCGGAGATGGAAGAAGCGGCGCTCAAGATGGTATCGCTACATATCGGCGTGGTCGCGGATTCCGCCGATCTCGTGGCGGCGTGGCAGGACGCGAAGGCCGGCGTGCCGGCCTAGGGTCTCCGATTGGATCCGGTTCGTGTTTTCATTCGGACACTGCCGACAGGGCGGCACGTATGACGTTGGCGAGGCTTTCGGGCTGGGCCAGCATGAGGAAATGCCCGGCGCCGTCGATGACTTCGAAATGAGCCTTCGGCATCCGCGATTGCATCTCTTCCGCGTTCTCGCGAGAAAGAACCCTGCTGGTTTCTCCGCGGACGAGGAATAGCGGGATATCCAGGGATTCGAGATCGGCCCACACGTCGGCCGGGCTCCACGCACCGAAGGTTTGCGGATCGAGCTTCTGGCGAATGCCTCCCTCCACTGCTTCGGCGAAGTCGGCAAGATAGGTCATGAACAGTGCGCCAGGCACGGTCGGGTCGGCGGCGTTCATCGTGCTCGTGAGCTTGTCTAACGACGTCCAGACGCGGCTCACGCCGCTTGCTCGCGCGTGGAAGTAGTCGATCTGGGCCTGCGGTACCTTGGGCGCTATGTCGATGTACACAAGCGCCTTCGGGCTTGGCTGGTGTCGGGCGGCGAAATAGGCTGAGGACAGCGCTCCATTGGAGTGACCGACGAGGATGAAATCGTCGATGCCGACCCGGTCAAGCAGCTCGCCGATATCATCCGCGTAGTCCTTGGTTGAATAGGCGGGAGGTTCGGCCCATCCGCTCTCACCGTGGCCGCGCAGGTCAAACGAAAGAACGGCCTGGTCCGGAAGACAGCGGATCAGCGGTTGCCAAACCGCGCTGCTGCTCGAATTTCCGTGGACGAGGACAACGGTAGGCTGCCGGCCTTCGCGGTGGTGAAACTTCATCTCTGTGAATGCCGCAGCGTGGAATGCTGTCCTCTTGCGTCTATGATCATTCTGCTCTCCTGCGTGCCTTGCCGACGTTCTGCGCGACGACCCCGCGGATTGCGGCGTTGCAAAGCTCATCTTTGAAAGATCGTGGATCGACTTTTTCCCTACCCGACAGCCATGCCCGGCAGAACATCTGCGCGGGACCGATGACGAGGCTGAGGAACAGCGGTCGGGACAACGGCAAAAACGCGCCTTTCGCAACAAGTGGAATGCGCCAGGCATCGATAGCGGAGCCGAATCGGGTGTTCTCTTCCAGTTGCTCGCTCCGGAACGACGCCAGCCATTCCGATCTGGATTGTTCGAAGAGAAATTTCGATCGGCGTTGCTCGGTGACGACCCAATTCAGATGGGCTTCGACCAAGTTGGTCGTGCCTTCGACGGCTGGGGGATTGCCCTCGACGGCCGCCAGCATCGCATCATGGTAGCTCGTGAGGCACTCCAAAAACAGGGTGGCCGCGAGTCCCTCCTTGGTCCGGAAAAAATGGAAGAAGCTTCCGTTGGATGCCTTCGCCCTGGCGCAGATCGCAGAAACCGTCGAACGGTCGAAACCAGAAGTCTCGAAGACTGATCGTCCGGCTTCCATCAGAGCCATTTTCGCGGACATTGCGCTTCCCGTATCCAATCCAACACAGCATACTAGAGTAATAATCTAGAGTAATGCTCCAGCGAATGCAAATGGCGGGGCTATGCGCTGTCGAGCGCACAGCACGCCCCATCGAGCGGATCGATGATCAACGAGGCCAAGCGTCACCACCGCGGCTTTCAGAGCTTGGGCACGGTCTGGACCAGAAGCTTCCGCCGGGCGTCCTGCCAAAGTGGCCGCGCCCGCAGCTAGCCCTGCGGGATCCGGGCGACGACGTCGCCATAGGCCGGATCGCCCTTGAGGATGCCGACGTCGCGCGCGAAGGCGTTCATGCCGGTTACGAATTCCGGCGAGATGGCGCTGGAATAATACGGCAGGTCGCGTTCGATCAGGCCGGCGATCAGCGAGGCTTCGTATTCCGGGAAGACCTTGCGGCCGACCTGCGCGGCAAGCGACGGATCCTGCTTCAGCGCCGTATGGGTGGCGTCCATCGCCCGCACCATCGCAGCAGCCTTGTCGGGCTGCTCCGCCAGGAAGTGATCGGTCACGGCCAGCGACGCCATTGTGTAGTTGAAGCATTCCGCCGGGCCGTCGCCGCGGCGGACGTCGAGCACGACACGGCCGGCGCCGCTGCGCACCGCCACTTCGGTGCCCATGCCATTGGCCCAGAAGCCGTCGATGCTGCGCTCGGCCAGCGCCTTGGCAGCCATCAGGCCGAAATTGACGCTGCTGCCGTCGGTGTTCGGCACCGGCGCGATGGTGACGTTGTCACGCTCGGCATCGATGCCCGCCGCGACCAGCAGCCGGCGCAGGCCCATCTCGACCCACGGCGCCGCGCCGATCTTTCGGCCCTTGACGATGCTGACATCGCCGCGCTCGCAGGCGAGGTCCGAGCGCATCACCAGAAACCAGTACATGCCCTGGGCCTGCGCGCAGAGCAGCTTGGCACCGCTCCACTCCGGAAACGCCGCCAGCGCCGAATGCGCCGAACCGGCGACGCAATCGACTTCGCCGTCGCGCAACGCCGCATAGGCCTTGTTGACGGGAAACACGAGTTCGATCGAGGCATTGATGCCCTGTTCGGCGAACTTGCCGAGTTCGACCGCCGCGACAGCCGGAAAATACGAATTCGAGATCAAGTCGGGTACGGCGATTTTCATGAGATGGCCTTGTCAGATGCGTTCAGGCGCGCGGCGTTCTTGCGCACGCTTTCCAGAAGCGAGGTGCGCATCAGGAAGCCGCGGTGCGCGGCGGGATCGGCGGCGGTGCGCCGCAAATGGTCGAAATTGGCTTCGCGCGCGGCCGGGTCTTTTTCTTCCAGCCGCTTCTTGTTGGCGATGGTCTGCTGCTGCACGTATTCGATGTTCATCGGCCGGCGGATGCTGTCGTATTCCGACAGTTCGCTTTCCGGGCGTCCTTCCAGCAACACCGCGGCGAGCTGCCCGGCCAGTTGCATCGCATCGTGCACGCCGCAGTTCAGGCCGAGGCCGCCGATCGGATTGTTGACGTGGGCGGAGTCGCCGGCAAGGAACACGCGGCCCTCGCGGAAACTCGCCGCGACGCGCTGGTGCACCTTGTAGATATTGCGGTGGAAAATTTCGTACTTGCCCGATTTTGGAAAGAACTTCTGCAGCCGCGCCTCGGTGGCGGCTTCGTCGAGCACCTCCTCATCGGTCTGCCCGGGCAGCGCCGGAAACACCGCGCGCCAGCGGCCGCGTCCGTCATCGCCGGCCACCTTGAACAGATTGGCCCATTCGTCGGGATCGGAGAAGTAGGCGCGGAATGCGACGCCGTGCTGTCCGGCAAAATCGAACGGCGTCGTGAGGACCAGAAAACGCTCTGGAAACGTGTAACCCTCAAACGCAATGCCGAGCGACTTGCGCACGGTCGAGCGGCCGCCATCGGCGCCGACCAGATAGCAGCCGGTCACCTTCTCCCGGCCGGTGCTGGTCTGCACCTCGATCTCGACGCGGTCCTCGAAGGCGGCGATGGCTTCCACCGAGGCCGCGAAGGTTACTTCCACCTGCGGGAATGCCTTCAGGCGCTCCAGACAGAGCCGGGCCAGCTTGTGCTGCTCGCACTGCACGACGAAGGGGACGTCGGTCACTTCAGCGAGGATTGCGTGGTCGAATTCGGCAATGACGCGGCGCGTCGGCCGGTCCCAGAACTGGAAGGTGCGCGCGACGAGGCCCTGCGCGATCACGTCTTCCAGCAGGCCGAGCGTGGCGAGCATTTCCAGCGTGGCCGGATGCAAGGTCGAGGCGCGCGGCGCGTCGTTGATGGTTTCCGCCGCCTCGAACAGCCGCACCGCGACGCCGCGTCGGGCCAGCGCCAGCGCCAGCAGAAGGCCGACAGGACCGCCGCCGGCGATCAGGACAGGTTGATCGTTCATCGTCATCTTCTTCTTTTTGATTGTTACTGCTGTTTCACGCCGGCGATTTCGACGGCTTCGGCCCATAGCGGGATGTCCTTCGCCAGCATCGCGGCGTATTCCGCCGGCGTATCGCCGAGCGGATCGACGCCGTAATCGACCAGTTGCGCGGCGAATTTCGGATCCTTCACGGCGGCGGCCAGCTCCTTCGCCATGCGCTCGATGATGTCAGGCGGCGTGCCGGCCGGCGCCATCAATCCGTTCCAGGTCAGCACGTTGAAATCGGCAAAGCCGGATTCGGCCACGGTCGGTACATCGGCCGCCAGCGCCGAACGCTTCGCGGAGCTGATCGCGATCATCCGCACATTGCCGCCGGCGGCCTGCGACAGCGCATCGGAGAGATTGGAGAACATCGCCGGAATGTGGCCGGCCACCACGTCGGACAGTGCCGGCGCGTTGCCCTTGTAGGGCACATGCGTCATCTCGATGCCGGCGCGCTTGAGGAACAGCGCCATCGAGAGGTGGTTCAGGCTGCCGACGCCGGCCGAGCCATAAGCCAGCGACGCCTTGCTGGCGCGGACGTATTCGACGAATTCCTTGAGCGTCTTGACCGGGAGATCCTTGTTCACCACCAGCGCGAACGGGTTGGTGCCGATATTGCTGATCGGCGCGAAATCCTTCAGCGGGTCGTAGCGCACCTTCGACATGGCCGGCACGATCGCCATCACCGGGAGAGCCGCGACGAACAGCGTGTAGCCATCCGGGGCGGAGCGCTTCACTAGTTCCGCCGCGATAGCCCCGCCGGCGCCCGGACGGTTCTCGACCACGAAGGTCTTGCCCAAGGCATCGCCCAGCCGCTGCGCCGCCATCCGCGCGATGCCGTCGGTGTTGCCGCCGGCCGCGAAGGGGACGATGACCGTGACCTGCTTCTGGGGCCAGGCCTGGGCCCACGCCGAAGAACCGAGGCCGGTGGCGGCGGCGGCTGCGAGACCAAGGAAGATTCGTCGAGAGTGCATGTTTTCCCCTGCTGTTCGGTGATTGCCGGACTTGAGCACCGTCGGGAATATTTAGCCATCACCGGCCGGTTGTGATTGAGGACATGGCATTATGCGGAGCGAGTTCGCTTGTGGCTGCTGCAGCTGGCATGCGCGCCACCGCGAAGCGCCGCGGCGGAAGAGGGGACGCAGGAGGTCACCGGCGCTGCGGCCTGTTCGCGCATGGATTGCGCGGGTGTTACGCCGCAGCCCTTGGCCGCGCTGCCGCCGCTTTCCCGCCCGAATTATCCCGTTCGTAACGTCTTTGATCTTTTCTGCCGTCATCGCGTTCGAGGTTCGTCGTCCATGCTGAAAACCCATGCCCTTTTGCTGCTCGCCGCCACTTCGGTGCTGGCGGGGTGCGACATCACGGGGGCCGACGGCGGTGCCGGCCTCGGTGCGGGCACGCTGACCCGCGCCTATAGCAGCACCAAATCGGCCGTCGGCCTGGCCAGCGAGGCCGAGGCGGCCTCCGCCGTCACCAATGCCGCGTTCGGCGGGCTGATCGGCGCCAAGCTCGGCGCATCGCTCAACGACGAAGACCGCCGGCTGGCCTATGAGGCGCAGATTCTGGCGCTCGACCGCGGCGCACCGGGCGCGCCAGTGCCGTGGCGCAATCCGGCGTCGGGGCGCTATGGCAACATCGTCGCCGGTCCTGCCTACGAGCAGAAGGGCGCGCAATGCCGCGGCTTCTCCCACACCATCACCGTCAAGGGTGACATCCAGTCCGCCCGCGGCACGGCCTGCCGCAGCGTCGACGGCGCCTGGGGAGCGGTGGGCTAGATCTGGCGATGTTCGCCCCCGGAACGACCGACTCTGCTGCCATTCTCCGCCGGTGACGTGCTGGCGCGAACGCTCCCCTCAGGTCTCCGGTGAGTTTAAATGCGGAGAGCGAAAAACGGCGGTTGACACCCCACCCCGGATCACACCACATGTAGGGGTCACGGTCCGCCATGTCGCAAGGCATGGTGGCTAAGAGGGAAGCCGGTGTGCTGCAACGTGTGCAGCGATTCCGGCGCTGCCCCCGCAACTGTAAGCAGTGAGTCGCATCCGATTGAAGTCACTGGCGCTTGGGCGCTGGGAAGACCGGGCGCGACGACGACCTGTGAGCCAGGAGACCTGCCGCGACACCAGAACGTCCATGGGCGGGGTGTCCCAGCGGTCGCTTGCAGGTTTGCCGGCGTTTTGCACCGACATTCCGACCGGCGTCCTTCGATCCCCGTCAAACGCACACGCGCATCACACGGGGTCTATGTCGATGTCACCATTTCCCAGCCATGCGGAATCCGATTCCGCACCGATCATCCGTCTGCTTGCCGATCAGCCGCCGGCACACGAGCCTTCGTTGCAGGTCATCCGCCGCAACGGCAAGGTCTCGCCGTTCGACGCCGGCAAGATCACCGTCGCCATGACCAAGGCCTTTCTCGCGGTCGAGGGCCACACCGCCGCCGCATCCCGCCGGGTCCACGAGGCGGTCGAAGGTCTGACGAACGAGGTCGTCTCCGCACTCACCCGCCGACTCGGTGAGGGCCGCACCTTCCACATCGAGGATGTGCAGGACCAAGTCGAACTGGCCTTGATGCGCAGCGAGCACCACAAGGTCGCCCGCGCCTATGTGCTGTACCGTGAGGAGCGCGCCCGCAGTCGCGCCGAGGCGCTGGCGGCGAAGCCCGTCGCCTTGTCCGCAATACCTGTGCTGCATGTCACCCGTGCCGACGGCAGCCGCGTCCCGCTCGATGCCGGGCGGCTCTCGGTCATCGTGCACGAGGCCTGCGCCGGCCTCGACGGCGTCACCGCCGAACCCGTGCTGGAGGAGACCCGCCGCAATCTCTATGACGGCATCACCCTCGACGAACTGGCGCTGGCCGGCATCATGGCGGCGCGCACGCTGGTCGAGCAGGAGCCGAACTACACTTTCGTCAGCGCGCGGTTGCTGCTCGACAAATTGCGCAGCGAGGTGCTGTCCTTCGTTCACGGCGCGGCCACCACCGCGACCCAGGCGGACATGACCGCCCGCTATGCCGAATATTTCCCGGCCTATATCCGCAAGGGTATCGACGCAGACCTGCTTGATCCCGAACTGGCCCGTTTCGATCTCGCCCGCATCTCCGCCGCCTTGCTGCCGGAGCGCGATCTGCAGTTTCAGTTCCTGGGTTTGCAGACGCTGTACGATCGCTACTTCCTGCACGAGAATAACAACCGCATCGAGCTGCCGCAGGCGTTCTTCATGCGCGTTGCGATGGGGCTGGCGCTCCGCGAAATCGACCGCGAAGCCAAGGCGATCGAATTCTACCGCCTGCTGTCGTCGTTCGACTTCATGGCCTCGACCCCGACGTTGTTCAACGCCGGCACGCAGCGGCCGCAGCTGTCGTCGTGCTTCCTGACGACGGTGGCCGACGACCTCGACGGCATCTTCAAGTCGGTGAAGGACAATGCGCTGCTCGCCAAATATTCCGGCGGTCTCGGCAATGACTGGACCCGCGTCCGCGGCATGGGCGCGCGCATCAAGGGCACCAATGGCGAGAGCCAGGGCGTGGTGCCGTTCCTCAAGGTCGCCAACGACACGGCGATTGCGGTCAACCAGGGCGGCAAGCGCAAGGGCGCGGTGTGCGCCTATCTGGAAACCTGGCATCTCGACATCGAGGAATTCCTCGACCTCAGAAAGAACACCGGCGACGACCGCCGCCGCACGCATGACATGAACACCGCCAACTGGGTGCCCGACCTGTTCATGCAGCGCGTCGAGGCCGACGGCGACTGGACGCTGTTTTCCCCGAACGAAACGCCGGACCTGCACGACCTCTATGGCATACCGTTCGCCGAGCGCTACGCGTTTTACGAGGCCAAGGCCGCGCGCGGCGAAATACGTTCGTTCAAGCATGTCCGGGCCGCCGACCTGTGGCGCCGCATGCTGACCATGGTGTTCGAGACCGGCCATCCCTGGATCACCTTCAAGGACGCCTGCAATTTGCGTTCGCCGCAGCAGCATGCCGGCGTGATTCACTCGTCGAACCTGTGCACCGAGATCACGCTGAACACCTCCGATGACGAGGTCGCGGTCTGCAATCTCGGCTCGGTCAATCTGCTCAACCACATCGTCGACGGCAGGCTCGACGACGCCCGGCTGCAGCGCACGATCAACACCGCGATGCGGATGCTCGACAATGTCATCGACATCAATTTCTACACCATCCCGGAGGCGCGCCGCTCGAACCTCAAGCATCGTCCCGTCGGCCTCGGCCTGATGGGCTTTCAGGACGCGCTGCATGCGTTGCGCATCCCGATCGCATCGGAAGAGGCGGTGACGTTTGCCGATGTCAGCATGGAAGCAATCTCGTTCCATGCCATCGCGGCCTCCGCCGATCTGGCGGCGGAGCGCGGCCGTTACCCGTCGTTCGACGGATCGTTGTGGAGCCGCGGCATCCTGCCGATCGATTCCATCGATCTGCTGGAAGCCGCCCGCGGCGGACCGAACATGGATCGCTCGGCCACCCGCGACTGGGCCGCATTGCGCGACCGCGTCAAATCGAGCGGCATGCGCAACTCCAACGTGATGGCGATCGCGCCGACCGCGACGATTTCCAACATCTGCGGCGTCGCCCAGTCGATCGAGCCCGCCTACCAGAACCTCTATGTCAAATCCAACATGTCCGGCGATTTCACGGTGGTGAACGACTTCCTCGTTCGCGACCTGAAGAGCCGCGGGTTGTGGGATGAGGTGATGGTCTCCGACCTGAAATATTTCGATGGCAGCCTCGGCGCCATTGATCGCGTGCCGGACGACCTCAAGGCGCTGTATGCGACCGCCTTCGAGATCGACAGCGCCTGGCTGATCAAATCCGCCGCGCGGCGACAGAAGTGGATCGACCAGTCGCAGTCGCTCAACCTCTACATCGCCAATCCCTCCGGCAAGAAGCTCGACCAGCTCTACCGGCTGGCGTGGTCGAGCGGTCTGAAGACGACATATTACCTGCGCTCGCGCTCGGCGACGCATGTCGAGAAGTCCACGATCAAGGGCACCGACGGCAAGCTCAACGCTGTTGCTTCGACGCCGGTCATTACGCATGCGCCGATCGTGGTCCCCGCCGCCGTCGTGGCGCCGGATTTCACCGGCGTGCAGGCCTGTTCTATCGACAACCCCGAATGCGAAGCCTGCCAGTAGCCTTCCGTCATTGCGAGGAGCGAAGCGACGCGGCAATCCAGTCTTGCTGATCCCAAGCACTGGATTGCTTCGCTTCGCTCGCAATGACGTGGATGGGCCGTGGCCCGTCCGCTAGTCCCACTGCTTATATCAGGAACACCCCATGCTCGACTGGTCCGACACCGCAACCGCTGTAAAGGCGCCCCTTCCTATCCCGACATCGCAAGACTCGGCCCATCCGACCGGGCTCGACGCCATCGACCGCTCCGGCGGACGCGTCTCGATCGACGAAAAGCGCATGATCAACTGCCGCGCTGACGTCAATCAGTTGCTGCCGATGAAATACAAATGGGCATGGGAGAAATACCTCGCCGGCTGCAACAACCACTGGATGCCGACCGAGGTCTCGATGCAGGCCGATATCGCGCTGTGGAAATCCAAGGACGGACTCACCGAGGACGAGCGTCGTGCCATCAAGCGCAACCTCGGTTTCTTCGCCGCGTCCGAGAGTCTGGTCGCCAACAACATCGTGCTGGCGATTTATCGCCACCTGACCAACCCGGAATGCCGGCAGTATCTGCTGCGGCAATCGTTCGAGGAGGCCGTGCACACCCATACCTTCCAGTACATCGTGGAAAGCCTCGGCCTCGACGAGGGCGAACTGTTCAACATGTACCGCGAGGTGCCTTCGATCACCGAAAAGGCGGCATGGGCGCTGAAGCATACCCAGCACCTCGACGATCCCGACTTCAAGACCGGGACCCTTGAGGCCGACCAGGCCTTTTTGCGCGACCTTGTCGCGTTCTACGTGATCTTCGAGGGCATGTGGTTCTACACCGGATTTGCGCAGATCCTGTCGCTCGGTCGCCGCAACAAGATGGTGGGGATCGCCGAGCAGTACCAATATATCTTGCGCGATGAATCCATCCACCTGAACTTCGGCATCGACGTCATCAACCAGATCAAGATCGAGAATCCTCACCTCTGGACCAGCGCGTTTCAGGAGGAGGTCCGCGACATGATCCGCACGGCGGCGGAGCTGGAGGCATCTTACGGGCGGGACACCATGCCGCGCGGCTTCCTCGGGCTGAACGCGGCGCTGTGTGAGACCTACATGCACTTCATCGCCAACCGCCGCTGCGCCCAGATCGGCTTGGCCTCCGTGTTCGACGAAACCGATAACCCGTTCCCGTGGATGTCGGAGGCGATGGACCTGAAGAAGGAGAAAAACTTTTTCGAGACCCGCGTGATCGAATACCAGAACGGCGGGGCGCTGACATGGGAATGACGGAAAGCGTTCAAAAAACCCGCTTGAGGCTGGCAATTGAGGAGCGCGCAGGCCTGTGCGGTCCGCCCGGCGTCGACCGTTAACGCAAAATTCATGTAACCGCTTCTTAACGCTGCCGCTGCTATGAAGCCCGGTGGATGCTTTCGGCCCGTCACCTGCTGAAAGCGCGGACCATGGTTGTATGAGCAAGACGTCGATCGATCGCCTGCGGGACTATCTTGCGCAACTGCCGCCGCAGTCGCAGGCGCTGCTGATGCGCGAGTATGAGCGGGCGATTGCGCGCGGCGAGGATGTGGCGGTCGCCAACTTTGTGCTCGATCAGCTGCGCGGTGTGGTGCGTGGTTCGCCGGACGCGGTGCGGCCGAGGGCCGAGGATGCCACGCGGCTGGTTTTCCGCTCGGTCGAACCGTTCCTGGTCGAGGGCGTCGGTTCCGTCCGGCCCGGGCAGATCCGGCGGGCTTCGCTGCTGCCGATCTGGCAATGGCTGGAGCGCGATGCCCCGGATGCCGTTGCCGCGTTTGAGAACGCGATCACGGTCAGCCCGGAGCCCGGCGCTGCTGAAATCGAACGCGCGGTGCGCAAATTCCAGCAGGCGGCGGCCGATCTGATCATCAAGACAACCGCGCCTGGCCCGAACGGCCGCAACATCGCGCGGATCGGACCGCCGCATGCGGTCGAGGACCTGCCGGCGCTCGGCGCCGTGCTGAAAGTGCGCGAACCGCTCGACGCCCTCGCCGCCAAGCTGCCGAGCGTGCTGCGGGCATTCGGGGATTCCCAGATCGCCTCGGTCAACAGCTCGCTGAATATTCCGGCGCTGGTGACGCCGCAGGTATTGCCGTTCGCGCTGTCGCTGGTGATGCAGCGGCTCGCTGCACCCTGGCAGATCATCCGCCTTGCGGTGAAGATTGCGGCCTCCGACGACGAGATCCGCGTTGCCGCGACCCCCTACGGCGTCGCGGTGACGATGGCGCTGGCCGACCTCACGCAGGTCGCGCACCACCTGCGCAGCGACATCAAGCGCGGCAAGTTCGACAGCGCGCCGGAGCATCTCAAGGCCGCCCATGACGGCGTGCGCGGGCTGCGCACCGAACTCGATATGCGCAACGATTCGGTCTGGGGCCGGCATATGGCGGCGATCCGGGTCGAGATTTCCAGCACGCTGCAGTCCGAGATCGAGAGCGTGCCTGGACGGGTGCGCCGGCTGCTGCGCCAGCGCGCCGACAAGGACATTTCGCCGACCTCGCATATCGATCCCGTCGATGTCGACGAGACCGCGGCGCTGATCGATTTCGCCGCGGTGTGCCGCACCTATGCCAGCGAGCTGGCGATCAACGAGGTGACGCTGCGCACCTATTCCGACCTGCAGCAATATGTCGAGAAATCCACGGAGTCGCTGGTGCAGTCGCTGCGCACCGGCGACGCCCGCGTCCGCGCCTACCGCCAGATGCAGGTCGGCGCCGCGATCCGCTTCTGCGAGGTGCTGTTCGGCACCGAATACGCCGCCCTCATGAGCCGGGCCGCGGAAAACGCCAGCGTCGTCGTGGAACGCAAGCCGTCCCGGGCGGGCTGACTTCGGCCTTGATTCATATCAAGTTTTCGGCCGGCCAGTGTCGTAATTGTCAATTGCGCGGCCGGTTTAGAAATGGTGTAACCCGGCCAGCGATGACCGCCTGTTGGCGGTGACACCGGGACCGGAACCTGTCGATGACGTTGTGGTTTGTGTTCGCGCTGATGACCGCCGCGGCGGTCTTCGCCGTGCTGTGGCCGCTGGGCCGTCCACGCCCCGGCGCTGGCGGGACAGAGGCGGCGGTCTACAAGGATCAGCTCGCCGAAATCGGCCGGGATGCCGAGGCCGGGCTGATCGGTCCGACCGAGGCCGATGCGGCCCGGGTCGAGATCAGCCGCCGGCTGCTCGCCGCCGATGACGCCGAACGCGGTATCCTTGCCCCCAGCCGCCCGATCTATCGCCGTGCCGTGGCGCTGGTCGCGCTGATCGGTCTGCCGGTGCTGGCGGTGGCGTTCTATCTGCCGCTCGGCTCGCCGCGACTGCCGGACTTTCCGCTTGCCGAGCGCAGCCGGGCGCCAAGCGCCGCCGAGCCGCTCGATAATCTCGTTGCGCAGGTGCAGGCGCATCTGGAGAAAAACCCGACCGACGGCCGCGGCTGGAACGTGCTGGCGCCGGTGCTGGCCAAGCTCGGCCGCTTCGATGAAGCCGTGACAGCGTTCCGCAACGCCATCGCCTATGGCGGCGACAGCGCCGCGCGCCGCGCCGATCTCGGCGAGGCGATCGCGGCGGGCGCCAATGGCGTGATCACTGCGGATGCCAAGACCGAATTCGAACGCGCGGTGGCGCTGGACGGCAACGAGGCCAAGGCGCGCTATTTCCTCGGCCTGGCTGCCGAGCAGGATGGCCGCGCAGCGGAAGCCGCCGCGATCTGGGGCGCGATGTTGGCCAAGGCGCCGCCCGACGCGCCGTGGCGTCCGGTGGTGCAGGCGGCACTCGCGCGGGTCGGCGGGCCCGTGTCGCCCGGGCTGTCGCCCGCATTGCCGGCATTGTCCGGCGATACGCTGGCCTCCGCGCAGGGCATGAGCGCGCAGGACCGCAATGCGATGGTGCAGGGCATGGTCGATCGTCTCGCCACCCGGCTCAGGCAGGACGGCAATGACGTCGAGGGATGGTTGCGGCTGGTGCGCGCCTATATGGTGCTGGGGGATCGCGACAAGGCCAAGGCTGCGCTGGTCGAGGCGCGGCAGGCGGTCAGCGCCGACGCCGGCCGGCTGCAGCAGTTGAACGATGGCCTGAAGAATTTCGGGCTCGATGGATAAGCATGATGCCGAAAAGTGCGTCGCGGTTTTCGGATCACATCATGCTCCAGAATAAAGGTTCATCATGACGCGTAGACAGCGGCGATTGACGATGATCGGAGGCGCGCTGGCGGTGCTGGCGATCGCGGCCGGGCTGGTGCTGAACGCGCTGCGCGATTCCATTGTGTTCTTCTCGACGCCGACGATGGCGATGGAGAAGCAGCCGCCGGTCGGCAAGCGGTTTCGCCTCGGCGGCATGGTCGAAACGGGCTCGCTGGTGCGCGGCGACAATCTCGCGGTCTCCTTCAAGGTGTCCGACGGCGGCGCGACGCTGCCGGTGACCTACAAGGGCATCCTGCCGGACCTGTTCCGCGAGGGGCAGGGCGTGGTCGCCGAGGGCGCGCTGGACGCGAGCGGCACGTTCAAGGCCGACACGGTGCTGGCCAAGCACGACGAGAACTACATGCCGAAGGAAGTCGCCGACGCGCTGAAGAAGCAGGGCAGGTGGCAGGAAGGCTCCGACGGCAAGCCGGTCGCGACCAATGCGCCGGCGATGGCGCCCGCCCAACCGAGGTTGACGCAATGATCGCCGAGGCCGGACATTACGCTTTGGTGCTGGCGCTGGCGCTGGCGCTGATCCAGTCGACGGTGCCGGTTTTAGGCACGCGGCTGCGCGATCCCGCGCTGATGAACGTCGCGCGCTCGACCGCGCTGGCGCAGCTGTTGTTCGTCGGCCTGTCTTTCGTCGCGCTGGTGACGCTGCACGTGCAGTCCGATTTCTCGGTCGTCAACGTGTTCGAGAATTCGCATTCGATGAAGCCGCTGCTTTACAAGATCACCGGCGTGTGGGGAAATCACGAAGGCTCGATGCTGCTGTGGGTGGCGATCCTGGCGCTGTTCGGCGGCCTCGTCGCGGCATTCGGCAACAATTTGCCGCTGTGGCTGCGCGCCAATGTTCTGGCAGTGCAGGGCTGGATTGCCGCGGCGTTCTATCTGTTCATCCTGGTCACCTCGAATCCGTTTTTGCGGATCGCCAATCCGCCGATCGAGGGACGTGACCTCAATCCGGTGCTGCAGGACATCGGCCTCGCGGTGCATCCGCCGATGCTCTATCTCGGTTATGTCGGCTTCTCGATCTCGTTCTCCTTCGCCGTCGCCGCCTTGATGGAAGGCCGCATCGATGCCGCCTGGGCGCGCTGGGTGCGGCCGTGGACGCTGGTGGCGTGGATCTTCCTCACGCTAGGCATCGCGATGGGCTCGTACTGGGCCTATTACGAACTCGGCTGGGGCGGCTGGTGGTTCTGGGACCCGGTCGAGAACGCTTCCCTGATGCCGTGGCTCGCCGGCACCGCGCTGCTGCACTCCGCCGTGGTGATGGAGAAGCGCAACGCGCTGAAGGTCTGGACCATTCTTCTGGCGATCCTGACCTTCTCGCTGTCGCTGCTCGGCACCTTCCTGGTGCGCTCCGGCGTGCTCACCTCGGTGCATGCCTTCGCCACCGATCCGACGCGCGGCGTGTTCATCCTGATGATCCTGTGCTTTTTCATCGGCGGCAGCCTGACGCTGTACATGTGGCGGGCCTCCGCGCTGAAGCAGGGCGGGCTGTTCGCGCCGATCTCGCGCGAGGGCGCGCTGGTGCTGAACAACCTGTTCCTCACCACCGCCTGCGCCACGGTGTTCGTCGGCACGCTGTATCCGCTGGCGCTGGAAGTCATCACCGGCGACAAGATCTCGGTCGGCGCGCCGTTCTTCAATCTTACCTTCGGGCCTCTGTTCGTGCCGCTGCTGCTGGCGCTGCCGTTCGGGCCGCTGCTGGCGTGGAAGCGTGGCGACATCCGGGGCGTGGCGCAGCGGCTGATGGCGGCGGGCATCGCCGCCTTGCTGGCGATCGCCATGGTATGGGCGTGGACCTCGGGCGGTGCGTCGCTTGCGCCGCTGGCGATCGGCCTTGCGGTGTTCGTGATTGCGGGCGCCGTCGTCGATATCGCCGAGCGTACCAGCCTGTTTCGTTCGCCGTTGTCGACGTCGATGCGTCGCGCCCGTGGGTTGCCGCGCTCGACTTGGGGCACGGCGTTCGCGCATGCTGGCGTCGGCGTGGCGCTGATCGGCATCGTCTGCGAAAGCACCTGGAACAGCGAATATATCGGCACGCTGAAGCCGAACGATACAGCCAGGCTCGCCGGCTATGAACTGCGGCTCGAGGACATCTCGCAGCGGCAAGGGCCGAATTTCCACGAGATGCTGGCGCGCTTCACGATCAGCCAGGACGGTGACACGGTCGGTGTGCTGACGCCGTCGAAGCGCAACTTCACCACGCGCGGCTCCTCGACCACCGAGGCCGCATTGCTGTCGCGAGGCTTCAGCCAGCTCTATATTTCGCTCGGCGAGACCACAGCCGATGGTGGCATCGCGGTGCGGATGTATCACAAGCCGATGGTGCTGCTGATCTGGTTCGGCCCGGTGCTGATGGCGCTGGGCGGGCTGCTGTCGCTGTCGGACCGCCGGTTGCGCGTCGGCGCGCCGAAGCCGGCGAAGGCATCGCGCGCGCTGCAGCCGGCGGAGTGATGGCGTGAAGCGGATTTTCGCAAGCGTTCTCGCTGTCGCGCTGCTCACCGGCGCACCGATGGTTCATGCCGTGCAGCCCGACGAAGTGATGGCCAACCCGGCGCAGGAAGTCCGCGCGCGCGAACTGTCGCGCGAATTGCGCTGCATGGTGTGCCAGAACCAGTCGATCGACGATTCCGATGCGCCGCTGGCGCGCGATCTGCGCCTGCTGGTGCGTGAGCGCATCAGTGCTGGCGATAGTGACAATCAGGTGACGAATTTTCTGGTTGCGCGTTACGGCGAGTTCGTGTTGTTGAAGCCGCGCTTCGAAAGCCGCACCTGGCTGCTATGGTTGCTGACGCCGCTGCTGCTGATCGGCGGCGGCTTTGCGTTGTGGCGACATCAACGGCGACGCGGCAACGATATCGCCGCCGATGCTGCGATGCTGCGCCTTACGCCGGATGAAGAGGCGAGGATCGCGCGCCTGATCGACGGCGAGCCCGCTGTCGACAAGTAAGCCAGGACAACTATCAGTACGATTGATCGTGTTGCGGATGGCGCCCGTCTGATGATGCAGCGGTATTTCACTGAGCAGTATCAATTCTGATTAGGCCGTGTACCCATAAACCTGCAGACGCCTTTCCAGAGTCCGCTATGCCCCGATAGCCGACGTATTGTTGCTTAGCAGCGAAACGACGCTAAGTGTCAATTCCAGACCTGAGCGCCTCTTCCGTACAGCAGCCAAAAGATGTAGCCTGAGCGGAGAGCAGCCAGCGGGACGTGCCGAAGTCCTGCGAATTAGCGGTGGCGTCGGTGTCCACGGCGGGCTTCGCAGTCACTTCATTTCAACCTATCCATTTTCATCAGATCGGAACGGGCTTTTCCCAATTCACTGCCAACCAACGGGAGGACATCGACATGCACTTCTGTTTAACGGGACAATACTCGCCGCAAGCTCTCAACAATATCATGGATAGTCCCACAACCAGTCGCTACGAAGCGGCCAAACATTTGATTGAAACTGCCGGCGGCAAATTGATCTCGATGTATAGCACCGCTGCCGATGGCCCCGGCGTGATGGTGATCTTCGATGTGCCTGACCCCGGTGCAGCGCCGGCGATTTCTGGCGTTGTGGTAGCATCCGGTACCCTCCACAATGCTGAGCTCAAGCGTCTGTGGACACAGGACGAAATCATGCAAGTTCGTCAAACGGCAAGTAAGCTTCGTAGTGCGTATAAGCCGCCTGGTAAGTGAATGCGTTGGTGGCTGCCGATCGGGCACCCCACCAACCTTTTCCCAGCGGGCCCGCCTCACGCAACGCTTCGTCCGGTTGAGCCGGCACCCGATAACCGGGCATGTCCGAACTCGGTCGGCGTGTCTCAAAGATGCCATGAGCAGAAATCGCGACCCTTTCAAAGGCTCGAAAATTGGAATAGCTTTGGCGCTGCCGGCAGGTGCGCCATGAGACTTCCTCGCTATCGGCTTCTGCATCTGGCCGCCGGCGCTGCCGTGTATCACGCACCGCACACGCGCAAGCCTATCCCAACAGTCCGGTGCGCTGGCTGATCGGTTTCGCCGCCGGCGTCTCGGTAGACATCGTGGCGCGCATCATGAGCCGGTGGTTGTCGGACCATTTCGGCCGGCAGTTTTATCGTGGAGAACCGCATCGACTCCGGCGGCATTATCGCAGTGCATCCTCGCATGGAGGTAACTCTCATGAAGTTTCGCGCGACGCTCCTTATTGCAGCAGGGATTTCAAGCCTCATCTCGATAGCCGCCCCAGCCAGAGCCGCTGCGGCCGAGTCCAAAAGCCAGATCACTATCCTCTACGATGCGTTCGGAACCGATCCGTCGATGACGAAGGACTGGGGCTTCTCCGCCCTCGTGGAGATCGCCGGAAAACGAATCTTGTTTGACACCGGGAATGACGCCGACATCTTTGCAGCCAATGTGACGGCGAAAGGAGTTGACCTAAAAACGCTTGATTTCGTTGTCCTGTCACACCGGCATTCGGACCACATGGCAGGCTTGAATTATGTTTTGAGTGTCAATCCGACCGTAAAGATCTACGCGCCCAAAGAAGGATTCGGCATCTACGGTTCGTCGCTGCCGTCGAGCTTCTACCGAAAAGAAGAATCGTTGTCGCCCGAGATGCGATACTATGGCGGTGTGCCACCACAAATCATGAAGTTTGGCGCGGCGTGGCATGGGGCCAACTTCGAATTGATCGACAAGACCACCGAAATCGCCCCAGGCCTGACCCTGATAGCGTTGGTGTCCGATGCTCCCGGCACGAAGGAACTCAAGGAGCTATCTCTTGCTGTCAACACCTCCGAGGGGATGGTGCTGGTGGTAGGTTGCTCACATCCAGGAATTGAAAGAGTTGTCGAGGCCGCGGCGGCTATCAATCCCAAAATTCATCTGATCTCCGGCGGCTTCCATCTTGTCGTCGCGTCTGATGATGTTATCGCAAAGGCGGTGGCGGCTCTGAAAGATACGTTCAAGGTCGAAAGCGTTGCGCCGGGCCACTGCACGGGCGAGCCAATGTTCGCAGCTTTGATCAAAGCTTTCGGTGACCGATATCTTTATGCAGGTCTCGGCACTACTCTTCCGCTTGGACCGAAAATGGGCTCCGACATGCGACGTGGCGAGGGACCTGCGCTGCAGCAAGATGACCTTACTATCTATCGCAGGCTCGCGCGACGGGAAGATCCGTTTGGTATCCTGCAGGCGCGAAGCTTACGAACAAAAGCTTCGCAGTTGTGAAGAAGAAGTTCCAGCAGACGCTGGCGGACCTAATGTCCGCTTTGGGGCAATCGCGTCATATCGCGGTGGGCCAGCCACTTCCGGTCTGCTCCGGTGATCGGATATTGTTGGGGGCGGTCGGCATTTCTCAAACGTGCCACAGACGGACTTACCCAGGAAAGCTGCCTATACACATCAGTAACCCAATGCGGAGACCAACGTCCGGCAAGTCATGAAGATCAGGATTAAAGAACCTGCAGTCCAGAGGGTAGCGCGCGTGTCATGGGTTCGCGCGGTGAAATAGGCCGCAAAGTGCAAAAGCCACGATACTACACGCCCGACGAAGAGGCGAGGATAGCACGCCTGATCAACGGCGAGCTTGCTGTCTACAAGTAAGCCAGAACAACTATTAGTACGATTGATCGTGTTGCGGATAGCGCCGGTCCGATGATGCGGCGGAATTTCACGGAGCAGTATCAGTTCTGATTGGGCCGTGAACCTGTTGGCGTGGGTCGAAGGCTATTTCCGCTTTGTCCCGTTAGCGATCAACTGGAGTGGTGGAAAACTATGTCGCGAAGGTGAGCCGACCATTGTAGCGCAGCCGCCGGCGCTTCCAGCTCAGCCCGGAGGCAAATTCCCACGCAGGACGTCCCTGAAAACGCCGTACTGCACTTGAAACGCTCGGGGGCTGTAGTCCTGGTAGTAACCCGCGGTCACCACGACAACGAGATCGAGCTCGGGGACGATGCGAATCGACTGTCCGCCGCGGCCAAGCGCGCCAGCCCAGTGGATCTCACGCCCCTTCAGCGGAGAACTGCTGAGCCACCACAGGTATCCATACAACATATCGTCCGTGCCCTTAATCTTCGCAGCCGTCGAGGTCTCGATCCACGCCTTCGGGACGATCTGGCGTTCGTTCCAGCGACCGCCTGCGAGAACGAGCTGGCCGATTTTCGCCATGTCGCGCGGTCGCAGACGTAACCCACCCCCGGCGTCGGTATCGCCTCTGACCCTCGTCCACTCGGCGCTGGTTATGCCCATGGGATCGAACAACGTCGCGCGCGCAAATTCGTCGAGCGGACGTCCCGTCGCCTTACGGATGATGGCCGACACCAGCGTGAGCGCGCCAGTATTATAAAAGAATTCCTGTCCGGCCGCGGCCGTCACCGAACGACTGAGGACGTACCGGCACGGGTCCCAAGCCATGTGCATGCGCGCCTCGTCGTTTTTGTAGTCTCCCGTGGTCGGAGTCGCCTCCACCCACTCCAGACCCATCGACATACTGAGGGCGTGCGACAGCCGGATGCGGTCCTTTTCGGGGGAACGCAAGTCGGACAATTCGGGGAAGAAGCTCAGGATCGGTTCGTTGATACTGCGTATCAGCCCGCGATCGATCGCGATCCCGACTGCGAGTGACGCGACGCTCTTCGAAACCGACTTCATGTCATGCAGCGTATCGGCATCAAAGGTCACGTTTTCCGCCCGGCGGCCGTAAAGGCGGCCGGGTATCTCGTCGGCCCCCCTGAAGTACCGCTCGAACACCAGCTTGCCGCCACGGGCGACCAGCACGGCATGGATGTTGGCATCGCTCGCGGCGAGCCGGTCGGCCATCCCGCACAGCGCAGCGCGATCGACAAGCACATCCTCGTTCATGGCGGCGACGGCCCAGCCGTCGTCGCGCGCGGCCGGAACACCGCAGCCGTCAAGCGGGTCCGCGTACGCCAGCAAAGGGGCGAGCGGTGCCAGCGCAGCTTCACCGAGAAGTGAAAGAAACTGGCGCCGTCTCATTCGGTTCTCTCGTTCAGACCTTTGCGGACGCCCAGACATATCAGATGATCATGCCAAGGGCGATTGCTGAGGTGCAAACACTTGCTCGACCGAAGTCAGCAATGGAGTTACTTTCGATGGATTCAGTGAGGAGAGGCGGCCGGTTGATGTCCGCTTCTGCCCCGTGAGCGCCGAACGGGGCCGGTGCTTTGCGTTTGGCCCGGCGCTTGTGATTCAAACTCCCAAACGGGGGGGCTCGAATCGTGCGCTATGAACTCGCCGATTTGGAATAGCTACCATAAAGCCTATGCTGCCCAACAAGCCGCGGATGAGCATATGACGCGGGTGAAGCATCAGAAAACTCTGCTGCGCGTGTGTTTTTGTTGGCACGAACCGCATAGTTATCCTGGTGACGGCCTCGCAGATTGCCTCAGCGTCGGCAGCCTGGTTCAATAACACAAAGCGCTCGGCTGAGCCCTGCGCATCTCGAAAAGGCGCGCGGTGCCCGCCGCGCGCCTTTTCGAATTGACCGACAACGGAAACGTGCCGGTCCGGGCCGAAGATGGCTGAGTTACCCACAGACCTGGATCGGCCGGATACGCCAGCCGTATCTGGTATGCACGCGCCGCTGCACCCCGTAACAACCACCATTATCGTAGTAGGAATCGTCACCTGCGTAGTACGGATAATAGTAGTCGTCGTAGTAGCCGGGCCCAAAGAAACCTCCGGCGAAGAATATTCGTCCGTGATGGAAGCCGTGATGGAAGCCGCCGCGTTGGAAACCATTGGCTGCAAAGCGGCCGCCTTGGAATCCTGCGGCACCGACCGCAGCGGAGCGCGCGAAGCTGCCGTTAAAGCCGCCGGCATGGAATGCGCTTGCTTCAACCCCTCCAGCGCGGAATCCACCGCCGCCGAAACCTCCACCCCGGCCGCCGCCGAAGCCACCTCCAAATCCGCCGCCATGGCCGCCGCCGCCTCCGCCGCCGTGACCACCTCCACCTCCGCCTCCGCCACCACCGCGCGCCAAGGCTACATCTGGCGCCAGCATGCTGAGTGAAGCAACTGCGAACAAGACGATCATCGATTTGCGCACCATGTCCGTCCCTCCTGCGTAATAACAATACCCCGTAAGTTACGACTCTTTCGATGCGATCCCGTTCCAGGATCAACGGCGTTTCTTGAAGGATACCGAGGTATTATGCTCACTTCCACGCGACTGGGTCGTGATCGTTGCGCGCGTCACCGTAGTGGTCGCCAGTCCGCTCCGGGGGCAGTATGCGACCTGGTAAAATTTCCGCGTCACTTCCGGTCCACCCCGGTGAGCAGACCATGTTCGATCCGGTCTGCACTTCTCAAAGGTGCCGGGAGCCGACATCGGCAGCTTGTTCGATCACGCCCGGCGGCGTGCCCCAACGGGCGTTGTCGGCAGTGGGCCGAGCGTCTTTGCGGTCTTGAGTATGACCGCAGGCTTACCTCGCCGTCCTATCTGGGCTCAACGACAATGCGCCCCTTCATATTAGGATGGAATCTACAATAGTAATCGACGGCACCTGCATTTTTCAAAACCAGGGTCGCGGACTTGTTCGCTGCGATTGGCACATCCCAGCCGTCCCGTACCGTCGCGGTATGCGCGAGGACGTCCTTGTTGACCCATTCGATCGTATCGCCAACTTTCGCGTTGATTTCAGCAGGCGAAAAAACGAGTTTCTCGATGACCACCTGGATGGTTTCGGCTTGCGCCGGGACAAGACCCGCCATCCAAGTGATGACGATCAAAGTAAAGCGTTTCCGTCCCGGCCGCATAGCTATTTCCCTTACTTGAGCATCGAGGCAACATGCTCAGCGTGCTGCTGATGGCCCTGGAATATTTTGAGGCCTGTCTGTAGTAAGATCTTGAGATCTGGGTTTGTGGCCGACGGGATCAAAGTACTTTCAAGCGCGCCGTTTACCGTCTTGTGGTATGCGACCTCGTTGGCGACATAGGCCTTGTCGTAGGCCGCGCCGCTGAGTTTCGCGAGTTCAACCTGTTTTTCGGAGGCCGCCTTGGACAATGACTTGCTGGTGTCGTTGTCCTCAGGCGTGACGTTGAGCTTCTTCACGAGATCGAGCGCCTGCTTGTTCACAGCCTCATGGTCGCGAACCATGTCGTTGGCGAATGCAACGACATCCTTGCTCTTGGATTTTGAGATCGCCTGCTTCGCGGCCGTAATATCGAGCACGCCTGCGGTGTAGGCGATATGAGCGATCTGAGGGTCGGTAGGCTTGGACCCAGCTTGCGCGAAGGCCGCGCCGCTTAACAGACAGACTGCGGCAATCGTCGCGCTGAAACGGATGAGCATGACATACTCCTGTAGCCGGACGCCAAGCGGCGGCTGATGAGGTTGATGTGATAACGTCCGTTGGATGGGCCGCGAGCCGAAAGGTTCCCGGAATTCAGCGGGGCAAGCCGAGGCGGTCAAGCACCGCGACGGTCGTCCGCTCGCAGCGCTGACCGGCAAATGGGAAAGCATCCATCAGGACCGGACCGATCTGGTTGTCGAGTTGCTCGCGGAGAAGCCTTCTCGCACGGTGCAATCTGGTCTTGACGGTTTCAGGTCGAATACCGAGGATTTCTGCGGTATCTTCAACGCTCATTCCCTCGATCACGCGAGTGATGAAAACAATTCGATAGACTTCGGGCAAATTGTCAGTTGCCTGTTCGACAAGCTGCAAGATCTGGCGTTGGGCCATGGTACGTTCCGGGTCGTCGGATTTAGACGTCAGAGGAAATTGAATGATCTCGGCCGGTGTCATTCGGGCTTCGAATGTCGCGATATCCACCGTCGAACGCTGAGTCCGTAGCCGTCCCAAGGCTTCGTTAATGGTGATGCGGGCAAGCCAGGTGGGAAGGCTGGAGTCGCCGCGGAAACTGTCCAGGTGAGTAAAAGCGTGCATATAGGCTTCCTGGACAACATCCTCAGCTTCGCTGTCGTTGCGAAGAATGCTCCGCGCAATGCGATAAAGCCGCCGGTTGTACTTCTGCATGATGGTCCGAAAGGCGTTCCCGTCTCGGGCGAGCGCGCGCTGCACCAGCTCGATATCGTTCGACGCGCCAAAGGGGCCGCCCGTGTGCTGGTGTCCATGTACCTGTCTCATCCGCGACCTCCTGCTGCCCATCCAGATGGTTTTGAAGAGAAAAGGTTCCCGCCAAAACAGAACTCGGACGTCCGGATCAAAACCACACCACCGACTTGATCACGACCGCGGAATGTCTGGATAGGTCATTCGCTACAGGGGCGACCCAGCAAGTCCGGCCATGTCCGCGGTGCCGCTGAAAGCGGAAGTAAATTCATAGTATTAGCGGCTGTGCGGCCAGCTATTGCGGCTTGATGGTATCGCTGCATTCAGGCTATCACCGGCGAGACGCGCGCCGCGATCGACGGCATGTCCGCCAACATCGCGGAAATCGGGGCCAATCTGTCCAGCATCGAGATCGATACCTCGCAGCAGCGCACCGCCACCCAGGATATTTCCGTGAGCGTGCAGAACGCCGCACGCTGGATGTGTCCGACCACGTCGTCCAGATCACCTCGACGTCGTCCGAGACCGGGCGGATGGCCAGCTACGCGCGCGATTCCGCCGTCGACCTGTCGCGTCAGGCCGACATCCTGAAGTGCGAAGTCGACGACTTCATCGTCAGCGTCAAGGCGATGTGACGCCCGCGCGGTCAGGCGACCGGTTCCCGCGGCCCTGACGGTCGCGGGGTGCCGCCGAATACCTGCCAAACCGACGCGACGTTGCGCCTGCGATGTGCCATAAGGCGGCCGAACCTCTCCCCCGGCTCGACCCAAGGCACGTCCCCACATGATCCGTCTCGACAATATCTCCAAGCAGAATGGCCATCAGATCCTGTTCATCGAGGCCGCCGCGGCGCTGCTGAAGGGCGAGAAGATCGGTCTGGTCGGCCCCAACGGCGCCGGCAAGACGACCCTGTTCCGCATGATTACCGGCCGCGAACTGCCCGACGAGGGCCAGGTCGTGGTCGAGCGCGGTGTCTCGATCGGCTATTTCAGCCAGGACGTCGGCGAGATGGACGGCCGCAGCGCGGTTGCCGAGGTGATGGACGGCGTCGGCCCGGTCAGCGAGGTCGCCAGCGAGCTGAAGGCGCTGGAAACGGCGATGGGCGATCCCGACAAGCTCGACGAGATGGACGCCATCATCGAACGCTACGGCGAGGTGCAGGCGCGCTTCGAGGAGCTCGACGGTTACGCGCTGGAGGGTCGCGCCCGCGAGGTCTTGTCCGGCCTCAGCTTCAGCCAGGAGATGATGGACGGCGATGTCGGCAAGCTGTCCGGCGGCTGGAAGATGCGCGTCGCGCTGGCGCGGATTCTTCTGATGCGGCCCGACGTCATGCTGCTGGATGAGCCCTCCAACCATCTCGATCTCGAAAGCCTGATCTGGCTGGAGCAGTTCCTCAAGGGTTATGAGGGCGCGCTCCTGATGACCTCGCATGACCGTGAGTTCATCAACCGCATCATCAACAAGGTGGTCGAGATCGACGGCGGCGGGCTGACCACCTACAGCGGCGACTATGATTTCTACGAGCAGCAGCGCGCGCTCGCCGAGAAGCAGCAGATGGCGCAGTTCGAGCGCCAGCAGGCGATGCTCGCCAAGGAAATCAACTTTATCGAACGCTTCAAGGCGCGCGCCTCGCACGCCGCCCAGGTGCAGAGCCGCGTCAAGAAGCTCGACAAGATCGAGCGCGTGGTGCCGCCGAAGCGCCGCCAGGCCGTGTCGTTCGATTTCCTGCCCGCGCCGCGCTCCGGCGAGGACGTCGTCAGCCTGAAGAACGTCCACAAGGGCTACGGCAGCCGCAGCATCTATGAGGGGTTGGATTTCTCGGTCCGCCGCAAGGAGCGCTGGGCGGTGATGGGCATCAACGGCGCCGGCAAGTCGACGCTCTTGAAGCTGGTGACCGGCTCGACACAGCCCGACGACGGCAGCGTGGCGCTCGGCGGCAGCGTCAAGATGGGCTATTTCGCGCAGCACGCGATGGAATTGCTGGATGGCGAACGCACCGTGTTCCAGTCGCTGGAAGATGCGTTTCCGCAGGCCGGGCAGGGCTCTTTGCGCGCGCTGGCGGGCTGCTTCGGCTTCTCCGGCGACGATGTCGAGAAGCGCTGCCGCGTATTGTCCGGCGGCGAAAAGGCGCGGCTGGTGATGGCCCTGATGCTGTTCGATCCGCCGAATTTTCTGGTGCTCGACGAGCCGACCAACCATCTCGATCTCGCCACCAAGGAAATGCTGATCACGGCGCTCTCGCAATATGAGGGCACCATGCTGTTCGTGTCGCATGACCGGCACTTCCTGGCCGCATTGTCCAACCGCGTGCTGGAGCTGACGCCGGACGGCATCCACCAGTATGGCGGCGGCTACACCGAATACGTCGCGCGCAGCGGACAGGAAGCGCCGGGTTTGCGGAGCTGAGCCTTTTCCGTTCCGATGGAATCGGAACGGAGGCTCTTGTTTTTTGTTTTGACGCGTTTTCTTGACGCGAACCGGTATCCACTTCGCTCGAAAACGCTCTGGCGGCTACTTGACCGTATCCGCTCCGACCTTGCAGATCAGCGAATCCTGATCGCCGGTGCCGCCGCTGCATCCGATGGCGCCGATCAGCTTGCCGCCTTCGACCAGCGGAAATCCGCCGGGCGACGCGACCAGCGTCGGATGATGTAGGGATGGCCGGTCTCAAAGCCGTTGTAGAACGCCTGGGTCGGGCGGCGGAAGCGCGCCGCGGTGCGCGCCTTGCCCTGTGATACCGTGACGGAGGCGATCTGCGCGCCGTCCATACGTAGGAAGTGCACCAGCTCGCCGTTGGTATCGACAACCGCGATATTCATTTTCCATCTCGATCGCGTCGTACATCGCTGCGTCAGGTCTTGCGATGCGCTCGTATGATCGCCTCACGGCGCTCGGCGTCAGAGCTGCGCTTTTGATTGGCTTCCGTGATCCGCTTTTTCATCAGCCCCGTAAGCTCAATCCCTTCGACCGCGCTGATTTTTGCAAACCCGGCGTGTCCGACCACAAAGCCGGTGGTTTTGCTGGTCTGGGATCGAACCAATTTTGCCATGCTAAACAGTAGCATATTTAGGCAGAAATTACAGGTCCCGTTTGCGCTGCGGTCAGGGGAACTGGCTTCCCCCCGCGTCATCCCGCCACAGCCCCATCCCCCCAGATTACCAAACCTTAATCCCCCCGCCAGCGCGCTGTAACGTGGCGGGCGGCATCTTCGGGTCACACAAGGCGCCTTGCCCCCCGCGCCGTTGCCCGGAGAATTTTCGATGATTGACCGTCCGACCGATTTCAACGATCTGCCCTCCTACAAGCCGGTCCGCCGCCCGCTGTTCGCTGCGCGCAAATTTGCGCTGATGGCGTCGGTGGTGGCTGGCCTCGGCGTGGCCGCCTATGGCCTGTCGCCGACCAGCGGCGACGTCTTCACCACCACCGCGCACGCCCAGGTCGACAAGCAGGTCAAGGCGCAGGTCGCGGCGCCGGCCGGCTTTGCCGATATCGTCGAGCGCGTGAAGCCTTCGGTGATTTCGGTCAAGGTCAACATCAAGGAGAAGGTCGCCGCGCGCGGCGACGACAACAACAACGAGGATTCGCCGTTCCAGCCGGGCTCGCCGATGGAGCGCTTCTTCAAGCGCTTCGGCGGACCGGACGGCATGCCGCCCGGCATGCGCGGCGGTCCGCGCGGTGGACGCGGCGGCATGACCGGGCAGGGCTCCGGCTTCTTCATCTCGGCGGACGGCTTTGCCGTCACCAACAACCATGTCGTTGACGGCGCCGACAAGGTCGAAGTCACCACCGATGGCGGCAAGACCTACACCGCCAAGGTGATCGGTACCGATCCGCGCACCGACCTGGCTTTGATCAAGGTCGAGGGCGTGACCGACATGCCGTTCGCCAAGCTTGCCGACGGCAAGCCGCGGATCGGCGACTGGGTGCTCGCGGTCGGCAATCCGTTCGGCCTCGGCGGCACGGTGACCGCCGGCATCGTCTCGGCCTCCGGCCGTGACATCGGCAACGGCCCCTATGACGATTTCATCCAGATCGATGCGCCCGTGAACAAGGGCAATTCCGGTGGTCCGGCGTTCGATACCTCGGGTGAGGTGATGGGCGTCAACACCGCGATCTACTCGCCGTCCGGCGGCAGCGTCGGCATCGCATTCTCGATTCCCGCCTCGACGGTCAAGACCGTCATTGCGCAGCTCAAGGACAAGGGCACCGTCAGCCGCGGCTGGATTGGCGTGCAGATCCAGCCGGTGACGCAGGATATCGCCGACAGCCTCGGCCTGAAGAAGGCCGAAGGCGCGTTGGTGGCGGAGCCGCAGGCCGACGGTCCGGCGGCCAAGGCCGGCATCCAGTCGGGTGACGTCATCACCGCGGTGAACGGCACGCCGGTCAAGGATGCCCGCGAACTCGCCCGCACCATCGGCGGCTTTGCGCCCGGCAACTCGGTCAAGATCAACGTCATGCAGAAGGGCCAGGACAAGGTGCTGAACCTGACGCTCGGCCAGTTGCCGAACTCGGTGGAAGCCAAGGCCGATCTCGACCAGGGCGATCGCGGTAACTCCTCGCGCGGCACCGACGTGCCGCGGCTCGGTCTGACGGTGGCCCCCTCCAGCACCGTGGCCGGTGCGGGCAAGGAAGGCGTCGTGGTGACCGAAGTCGATCCGAAGAGCGCCGCTGCCGAGCGTGGCTTCAAGGAAGGCGACGTCATTCTCGAAGTCGCCGGCAAGAACGTCACCAGTCCCACGGACGTGCGCGAGGCGATCGTCGCTGCGCGCAGCGACAACAAGAACAGCGTGCTGATCAGGGTTCGCTCGGGTGGTTCATCGCGCTTCGTCGCGGTGCCGCTCGCCAAGGGCTGAGGCTCGCGGGCTAACGCTCGCTGATCGCACCACCGACGGAGAGTGTCGAAGGCATGTCGCCCCCGCCGACGGCGCTTTCCCGGGAGCGAGCCACAAGCTCGCTCCCTCAGCTACCTTCCGTGGGAAATTGCCCCTTCCAGCGGAAGGCATGACGGGCGGTGAAGTTTCCCCCAGCTTCACCGCCTGTTTTTCTGCGTAACGCAAGAGGCGCTCCGCCGCCTTGCATGAAAGCCCGGTGCGCGCCATGTTGACCGAAGTCTCCCCCATCGCAACGGAATCCGCCCGCCAGATGCGCCTGCTCATCATTGAAGACGACCGCGAATCCGCTGACTATCTGGTCAAGGCGTTTCGCGAGGTCGGTCATATCGCCGACCACGCCAGCGACGGCGACGAGGGCTTTGCACTGGCCGACAGCGGCGACTACGACGTGCTCGTGGTCGATCGCATGCTGCCGAAGCGCGACGGCCTGTCGGTGATCGGTGGCTTGCGCGAAAAGGGCAACCACACCCCGGCGCTGATCCTGTCCGCGCTCGGCCAGGTCGACGACCGCATCAAGGGCCTGCGCGCCGGCGGCGACGACTATCTGCCAAAACCCTACGCCTTCGCCGAACTGCTGGCGCGCGTCGAGGTGCTGTCACGACGCCAAGGCGGTCCGGCCGAAGAAACCAGCTACCGCGTCGGCGATCTCGAACTCGACCGCCTGTCGCACCGCGTCGCCCGCGGGGCCGACGAGCTGACGCTGCAGCCGCGCGAATTCCGGCTGCTCGAATATCTGATGAAGCACGCCGGCCAGGTCGTCACCCGCACCATGCTGCTGGAGAACGTCTGGGACTATCATTTCGACCCGCAGACCAACGTGATCGACGTGCACATCTCGCGGCTGCGCTCCAAGATCGACAAGGGCTTCGAGCGCCCGCTGCTGCACACCATCCGCGGCGCGGGGTATATGATTCGGGACGGGGTGAAGTAAGGCGGCTTGATCACCCGAAACGCATGTTCGCGGCAGCCTTTTTGAGGCTGGAGGCGACGGCGGACCGCCTTGTTTCCGGCGGCGTTGCATGAAGAACTGCCGCCGTTCGGTTTCCAAAACATGCTCTTGCGCTGATGCGGCTGATCGGAGCAGTGTAGCGCCGAGCGTGATCTTCCAATGATGCAGATCCGAGTCATGCGCGCGCGACGCCGTTTGGTCGCACGCATGCATCTCCGCGGCGCGCCGGTCGCCAGACGCTCGTTCAACAGCCGGACCTTCCCCCGCCATATCAAAGCCGTCTCGCGCCGGCATTGCCCGTTCGCAGGTTCGGTTTCGATGATAAAAAACAAGTTCGTTGCGCATTGGTTGGCTCAGAAGCGACGTTTCCGCCTGTTCGTCCCGATCCTCGCCGGTGCAAGGCTGGGCGAGCGGATGGTCGCTTGTGTGGGCGCGTTGCTGGGGATCGCGCTCACCGCGCTGATCTGCCGTTATGTGCTGGGCCAGAGCCCGAGCCTGCCGCTCGTCGTGGCGCCGCTGGGCGCTTCCGCGGTGCTGCTGTTCGCGGTGCCTTCGAGCCCGCTCGCGCAGCCCTGGCCGATCATCGGCGGCAACACCATCTCCGCGCTGATCGGCGTGATCGTGGCCCGAACGGTGCCGGACCAGATCCTTGCGATCGGTTTCGGCGTGTCGCTGGCGATCGCGGCGATGTCGTTTGCCCGCTGCCTGCATCCGCCCGGCGGCGCGGCGGCGTTGACGGCGATCATCGGCGGCCCCGCGATTACCGGGTCCGGTTTCGTATTTCCCTTCGTGCCGGTCGGCCTGAATTCCGTGCTGCTGGTCGGGCTCGGCCTGTTGTTTCACAGGTTGGCGCGGCGGGCCTATCCGCACGCCCCGTCGCCGGCTCCGGCAAATCTGCATCAGACGTCGGACGTCCCGCCCGAGCTTCGCGTCGGCTTCCGGATGGCAGACATCGACAAGGCGCTGGAAGCGCTGCACGAGACCTATGATATCAGCGCCGACGACCTGGAAAAGCTGCTGCGCCAGGTGGAACTGCAGGCCATGTTACGCTCGCACGGCAGCGTCCGGTGCGGCGACGTCATGTCCCGCGACGTCGTCACGATCGGCTTGCGGGACGACGTCAGGCTGGCCCGCTCGCGGCTTCTGAATCACAACGTCCGCACGCTGCCGGTGGTGGGCGAACAGGGCCAGCTCGTCGGCACCATCGGGCTTCGTGAAATCGTCGATGCCACCGGCGACGTCGGCGCGCGGCTGTCGCCCGCGGCGACGGCCTCGATCGGCATGCCCGCTTTCGCCCTGATCCCGACGCTGACCGATGGAAAAACCCACGCGGTCATCATCATCGACCGGCACCGCATGATTCAGGGGCTGGTCACGCAGACCGACCTGCTGGGCGCCATCGCCAAGCTCGTTCCGCCCGCGGCCTGAGCCGCGCAGGCTGGGAGATCACTCCACCACCTCGTACTGCCCGCGCAACACCTGGGCCATCGCGCGCACGCGCTCGCGCCAGACGGGGGCGTCGGGTAGTTTCCCCGCGGCCGGCGTAATGCGCAGCATCGCGTTCCAGGGCCGCTCGCCGTAGACGGTGACTTCAAGGCCCTGCCTCGGGCAGCCTTCGATCGAGCGCAGGGCGCGCAGGATGATTTCGGCCATCTTGGCGCGGTTGCAGGTCCGCTGGCCCTCGGTGGATAGCTGCGGCTCCAGCATGTCCGGCACGGCGGCGGCGGGTAGTACGGGGTCGAGCCCGGCCTCGGTGATGTCGCGCAAGGCCGCCGTCGGCTTTATGGCGCGATCGGCCGGTTTCCCCATCAGCCGCTCGACCAGGCTGAGCAGCCCGTGATCGCGTTCGCCTGTCAGTGCCATTGGCGTCACCCCTGTCGACGGCAAGCCGCCGATTTAAGGCGATCCGTCCGCCATTGTCGACTGGTAGTCCCTGCTACATGTGATTCAGCTCATTTTCCGAATGCTCCAGGAACGTCTGTACGGCCGTGAATAGCGCGTCGCGGTTCCGCTCCATGATCACACTGTGCGTGCCCTCGGGGATTGAGACGATTTTGCGAACCGACGTTCCCGATAGCTTCTCAAACAATTCATGCGCCATATAGGGCGGTGTATCGCCGTCCCATTCGGGGGACACCAACAGCGTGGGCGACGAAATCCCTGCAGGGTCGTAATAGGCTCGGCCGGCGTTGTTGAACTCCATGACGTCCTCCACGACGCCATTCGGAGCCCGCAGGGCAGGGGGGTCGACCGTGGCGGAGGCGGGGTCCGTGGCCCAGGTTTCTGCCGCCCACTTTTCAAACCAGCCATCCGGAATCAGGGTGCGCTGTGCGTGATCTGATACGCCGGCAAGCCAACGTGCGCGCGCTTCGGACTGAGTAATGGTTCGATAGGCCGGCAACTTGCTGCCATGGGTGTGCGGACCCGGCTTTACGTCGGTCCGTCGGATCCAGAGCGGCGCGTAAAGCACCAGGCGAGCAACCTCGTCAGGATGGTGGGCGGCATAAGCTGCCACTAGTGTCGTTCCCCAGGACCAGCCGAGCAGGCAGATCTTGTCGAGGGCACGGCGCTTGCGAATGAAGCTGACAGCGGTCGCGATGTCGCGAAGCGCCACATCGCCGCGCATAATCGGCGAATTGTCACTTGCCGGCTCGTCCATCTCTCGTGGGCGCGTCGATCGGCCATATCCTCGCAAATCGAGCAGGTAGACGTCGAAGCCGCGGCTAGCGATGTAATCCATCCACGAATGCCCATCGAGCGCCAGGTCGAATGAAGTTGATGCCGGGTAGGTGGCTCCGTGCACAAACAAGATGGTTCTGTCCGGAGAGAACAACGACATGTCGCGGGGGCGCTTGTTCCTCACATAAAGGTTGATGCCATCGTCCGAGGCGGGAAGCCGGAATTCCTCTACCGAGATTTCCTTGTCGATAGGCATGCGCGCGAACCCTTTCAGTAATGCCGTGACTCACTCTGAAGACTGTAATTAGAATGTCATTCACATAATAGCAAAAAGCGTGGAGCATGAGGGTTGCCGTGAAGGGGGCATCAGCAGGCGCGCTCGACGAAAAACCTGTCGCTCGACAGGCTGCTGCAAGATCGGAGCAAGGCGCAGATGCGCCGGTCAGGCGTCTTTCAAAACGATCTGCTTGAAAAGGGCGTCGAGTTCGCGCGCCATCTCCTCGTCGTTCGCCGGCATGAAACGGCCGGTAGTCACCCCCTGAAAGACCATGCGTTGCTGCAACAGGGCGTAGACCGAGCGCATGGCCAGCTCCACACGCTGATCGATCACTTCGGCAGGCTCGTCTTTCAGTCGATGGCGAACGATGGCGCTGATGCGCTCCGTGACGTGCCGGATAAGGTCGGAAGCCCGCTCATAGATCTCGGTATCGCCCAGCAGGTAGGCCGGGCGCAGGAGGTTGCGCTGGCGTGAGTAGTACCGTGTCAGATTGCGAAGGATCTTGAAAATAGACTCTTCCAACGACAGGTGCTCGTGACGTTCCAGTCGCATGCTCTCGTCGATGTTGGTCATCTGACGGTCTCGGGTCGACTCGTGCAACGCTACCAGAATGCTGGCCTTGTCCCGGAAGCGGGCATAGATCGAGGCCGGGACACATCCCGCCCGCGCCGCAATGTCCGGGATCGTAATCTCTTCAAACGTTCGGCCATCGAGCAGTTCTTCAAGCGCGAGGACAATATCCTGGAGTCGTTGCTCGCTGCGTGCCTGCTTTGGAGCATTGACGCGCTGCAAGCGGACGATCGGCTTGAGATCGTGAGCCCGGGAAGGTTCCTTGGGTTTGGTTCCGCGCGGCTTGGCCAATTTCGATTCCTGACGTTGGTGCAGTTGAATCCATATCCCAATCGCGGCCACAGGGGAAACCAACCGCTTGACAAATTAGAACGGCATTCTAAAAAAGACGAATTCCATTCTAATAAATCAACAAAACAGGGAAGAAGCTATGGCCGATACGCAGCCCGAAACCATGCAGATGAATCCCGTGATCGTGGTCGGCGCCGGTCCGACGGGCCTCGGCGCGGTTCTCGAACTTGCAAGATGCGGCCTCCGATCGATCCTGGTCGAGCGCAATGAACGGACCAGCTGGCATCCCAAAACCCGCAACTTCAACACGCGCTCGATGGAAATCGCGCGGGGCTGGGGCAAGGAAGTCTATGACGAACTTCGTGGTCTGGACCTGCCGCCGAACTGGAAGACGCCGATCCGATTCATGGAATCGGTTGTGGGAAAGCAGACAGGTCAGCTCGATTCCAGAGGGTTTTCCGGAGCCGGCCCTGATCTGAGCCCGGTCAGTTCAGTGCTGTCGTCGCAGGATATGATCGAGCCTGTTTTGAAGAAAGCGATCGCGAAGTCCGGCATGGCCGACATTCGCTTCAACCATGAAGTCGTCGAGATCGTTTCGGGGCAGGAAGACGGTGCTTCGTCGGTGGAGATTCGCGTGAAGGATCGCACTAGCGGAGAAATCTATACGCTGAAGGCGCCAGCCTTGATCGCAGCCGACGGCGCGTCGAGCTTCTTCCGGGAGAAGCTGAATATCGAGATGGATGGTCCCAAGAAGATTGCCAATTTCATCAATTGCTACTTCCGGGCCGATCTCGAGAAGCACATCGGTGAGCGCACGGGGATATTGCATTTCTTCTCGAACGCTCAGGCGCGCGGGGTGTTTCAGCCATTGGACGCCAAGGGGCGCTGGCTGACCCAGCTTGAGGTCCCGGAAGATGAGTGGTCGACCGATATCTTTACCAGCGAGCGCTGTGTCGAACGCATTCGCGCGGGCGCAGGCATTCCCGATCTGCCGGTGGAAGTACTGTCAGTGGGCAAGTGGCAGATGAATGCCGTCGTCGGACGGCATCTGATTGCAGGCCGCATGCTGCTCGTCGGCGATGCCGCGCACATGTTCCCGCCCACTGGCGGCCTCGGCGCCAATACCGGTATTCAAGGCATGCACAACGCCGTCTGGAAGCTGGCGCTCTATCTCAAGGGCAAGGCCGGTCGCGACCTGCTGAATTCATACGAGGCCGAGCGCCGCCCGTTTGCACGCTGGGTCGCTGATCAGTCGTATGACAATCGGAAGCAGGTGTGGAAACTCGGTGCCATTTCGCGCGGCGAAGTGACGGCAGACGAGGTTGGCCGGAAGGAAGTGCTCCAGGCGACGAGCCGGTATGGCAACCATATCGGGTTGGAGTTGGGGAGCGTCTATGAGTCGATTGCGGTCGTGCCGGACGGAAGCAAGCCGCCGGAGGTCGGCGACCCGTTTACCGACTACATCCCGTCGGGCGTTCCTGGCTGCCGCGCACCGCACGTGTGGATCGAGCGTGATGGCGTCCGGCATTCGACGATCGATCTGGCTGCTCCCGAGTTCTCGATCTTGGCGGGAGCCAAGGGGCAGGAATGGCGCAACATCGCGGCATCGGTTGGAAGCGACACCGATCTGGACATTCGATGCCACCTGGTCGGAACGGACTTCGATGACGTCGAGAACACATTCCAGCAGCGTTTCGGTGTCGGCGAGAGCGGAGCGGTTCTTGTCCGTCCCGATGGCTTTATCGCGTGGCGGATGGCTGAACTGACGCCGCAATCGGGCGGTGATCTGCGACGCGCCATGCAACAGATCCTCGGTCGCGCAGCACCCGCGAGCAACCTGTCGCGTCTCGCAAGCTGACGGAATAGATCGATTCGGCTGCGGTCGAGGTTGTCAGCAGAAAACAGAAGGCCGCGAATTTTGATCGCAGCCTGAAAAAGTATTCGAAAAAACAAGCGCCATTCAGAAGCGCTAGCGGAGGGAAATGTCCATGCGTCGTTATCTTTGTGCGGCCGTGTTGTCGCTATCCTGTCTCGTGGTCACCGGGGCAGCCCGCGCGGCCTATCCGGAGCGGCCGATCCGCTGGGTCGTCGCCACGCCGCCCGGGGGATCCCTCGATGTGGTCGCTCGCATTCTGGCGGAGAAACTCCGAACCAGTCTGCAACAGACGATTGTCGTCGAGAACCGGGCGGGGGCGGCGGGCAGCATCGCTGCGCAATCCGTCGCGAGCTCGGCGCCCGACGGCTACACCGTTCTCATGACCACCACCGCGATGGTCATCAATGCATGGATGTCGCCTACGTCCCTTGATCCGATCAAGGATCTCCAGGCGGTAACACGGGTGGCGTTGTCACCTTACGTGCTTGTTGTAGGGCCGAGCCTGCCGGTTACCAATCTCGATGAGTTTATCGCCTATGCAAAGAAGGAGCCGGGAAAGCTGACATGCTCGACCTACGGGGTCGGGTCGCCACCCCATCTGGCGCTTGAAGCCATGAAGAGGGCCGGCGAACTCAATATCGTGCATGCACCCTATCGTGGCTTTGGTCAGGCATTGCCCGATTTGATGTCGGGCCTGCTGTCTTGCTCCGTGGATACTCCCGCCAACGTCGCGCAGCACGTTCGGGCCGGAACCATCAAAGCGATCGCAGTGACGTCACCGAAGGCTCTCGAAATGTTCCCGGGCGCCATGCCCATGGCCGAGCGCTATCCGGATGTCGAGGTCGTGGGGTGGCAAGGTGTCTTCGTTCCGGCGAATACGCCACAGCCGATCGTCGACAAGATCAACGAAGAGTTGGTCAAGGTGATCAGCGAGCCAGAGGTGATCAAGCGATTGCGCGATATCGGTTTTGACCCTGTGGGTGACTCAAGCGCAAGTGCTGCCGCCATCGCCAAGACCGATTACGATCGCTACGGGGGCATCATCAAAGCGTTGAACTTGAAGTCGGAATGACCGTTCGTTTGGCCTTGTGCGTCGCACCCCGGATGTATTGACGGAGGGTGTGACAATAGCGCGCATGGCAGCGACGTAAGCCTGGAAGGAACATCAGCGGCCGTCGATTCTGGCGGCTTGGAGATATTGACTATGCTTCGTCACATTTCCCTCGCGCTCGCTGTTTCGTTCACCGTTTCCCTTATTGCCCAGTTCGTTGCCGTCAGCCAGGCTTCGGCACAGAGCAAGCCCTGCAGCTACACTTCCGAAGACAAGAAGAAGGGCTATCGCTGCTGATGCGCAACGAGCGGCGTCGTTTCCTTGACGCCGCTCACCTTTCGACGCGCGCAGGACGCGCTATTCCCAAATGCCAATTTTAGCCGCACGCGCCTGTTGTTCGGTGTCATGGTAGTCGGCGCCGGCTTTTGCCAGGCCCTCCTTGATCATTAACCGGGCGATGTCGAGGCCGGCGATGCGGCACAGCACGAAGCCCGGCTCTTTATCGACGCAGCTTGCCGGGCCTTCCGCCAGCGCCGCGCGGAGTTGATCGCGTCCGCGGTTGCCGCACGGCCATTTCGCGCCCTTGGTCGTCGTGCAGATGTCACCAGGTGCAGGCGCTTCGATCCCCCACAGCCGCAGCCGCTTGCCATCGATCTGCAGCGTCCCGCCGTCCACTGCCGAAATGTTGGCGGCTAGCACGGTGGTCGTCAGCAGGATGGTCAGCGTCGCGGCCACAGCGGCATAGGCGGGCATTTTCGTCATCGACGTCTCCGGAGTTCGGTGCGGTCACCACATGGCCAACATGGCCGGCAACGTCGCAAAGCGGGCGTGCCTGGAAAGCGGTCCTCACAGGGTTGCGATACGCTCTTCGAAATAGTCATACAGCCCGACGACGCCGTCACCGGCCAGCGCGCGGCACGCCGCCAGCGCGTCGGTGGCTTCCGGGGGCTTTCGCGCCTCGATCGATTGCAGCAGCCAGCGGTGCAGCCGGGTCAGTTCAATGAAGTCCACGGAGGCGGCGACGGTCTCGTCGCCGGCGATGGCGTAGACCTTGGTCGGCTTCGACTTTCCCTTCAGCAGGATTTCGCCGGCCTCCAGCAGCGCCACGCCGCGCACAAGCCCGACCACGTCATGCGATACTAGAAGGTCGGTGTGAAAATTCTTGCTGGCGGATTCGATGCGGGCGGCGACATTGACGACATCGCCCATCGCCGAATAGTTGAACCGCTTCTGCGATCCCATGTTGCCGACGCAGGCGAGACCGGCATTGATGCCGACGCCGATCCTGACCACCGGGTCGGGAAATCCGCGTGCTGCGAAACCAAACCCGTCGGTGTCGTTGAGCATGGCGACGGCGGCGCGCATCTTGAGGGCAGCGCGACAGGCGCGGGTGGCGTGATCGTCGATATCCAGTGGCGCGTTCCAGAACGCCATGATGGAATCGCCGATGTACTTGTCGATAGTGCCGAGTTCGTCCTGGATGGCGTCCGACAGCGGCGCCAGCAGCGTGTTGATGAAATCCACCAGGTCGGTCGCGGGCAGCGCCTCCGAGATCGGCGTGAAGCCGCGGACGTCCATGAACATCACCGTGATCTCGCGGCTCTCGCCGCCAAGCTTCATGGCCTGCGGCGAATTTTCCAGCCGCGCCAGCAATTCCGGCGCGAGATACTGTCCGAACGCCTGACGCACGAACTTTTTCTCGTGATCGGAAGCCAGGTGCAGCACGCGCTCGACGGCCACGTAGGTCGCGAATGCCGCCAGCGACGGATAGATCGGATCGATCAGCAGCCGCAACTGCGAGAACGCAAGCCAAGATGCCGCCACCGCCGCGGCGAACACCACGCCACCTGCGTAAAACGAAAACCGGGCGCCGAAGGCGAGAACAAGTCCGGTGACAAGCGCACCGAACAGCAGCGTCAGGACGATTTCGAGGCCGTTGGCCCAGTCCGGCCGATCGATGAAATCCTGCGCGATGATCTGCTCGATCAGTTGCGCATGGATGGCTACACCGGGAACGATCTCGCCCAGCGGCGTAGCGCGCAGGTCGAGCAGGCCGGTCGCCGATGTCCCCACCAGAACGATCGCGCCCTCGATGCGCGGCCGGACCTCGGCCTCCTTCGCGGGGTCGAGGACATCCCTGAACGAGACGTAACGCTCGGGCCGGTCATGGTCGTAGTAGATCCACGCCTCGCCGTTGTCGGTGAGCGGCAGCTTGAAATCGCCGACCCGCATGTCGATCAGGGCGGCGTGTCCGGTGTCCTCGTCGCCGCTGGCGCCGGTGCCGCGAACGATGATGCCTTTCTGGTTTTGCGCTACGCGCAGAGCCTCCACCGCCAGTCCGGGATAGACGCGTTCGCCATCGGCAAACAGCATCGGCACGCGGCGGACGATGCCGGATCGGTCGCGGCTGCTCAGGTTGATGCCGCCGATCCCCGCGGCGGCATCCTGAAGCAGGGGCAGGCTCGCCACCGTTCCGCGAAACGGCGTGAGCACCGAGGTGGGCTTGACGCCGACGAAAGCCAGTCCGGCGCGAACGGGCGGACGCTTGTCGTTGGCGGCGCTACTCGCGGCGAAGCCGAGCACGACCGGGCTCTTGCCGATCGCATCGGCAAACAACTGGTCGTGGTCCGGCAGCCTGGCGAGCAGCGCCAGCGTTAGTTCGCGGTCGGGCACGTCGGCGGCCTGAAGATCGGCGCCGAGCTGGCTTGGCGTGGTGCGGTCCGGCTCGGAGAAGATGACGTCGAAGGCGACCACGCCGGCGCCCAGTTCAGCAAGGCGGCGGGTCACGGCTGCAAGGCGGGTTCGCGGCCACGGCCACTGGCCGAATTCGGCAATCGAGGCTTCGTCGATATCGACGATCCGCACCGGCTGTTCGGTAAACGGCCGCGGCTGCAGCCGCTGATAGGCATCGAAGGTGCGCTCCTTCAACTCGCTGACGATCCGCGGATCATAGGCGCGCAGCAACGTCAGGGCGACCAGGGTCGCGATCGCAGCGGTCACAGCGCGGCTGTTCTTGTGGCGCCAGAACCGGCGAAGGCGGATCAGGAGCACGGCGGTGCGGCCCCATCTCGCACGCGGAGAACGTTCCGGGCGGTTCATTCGCCGCCCCCGTCACATCGCAAGCTGTCATCATGGTTAGCATGTCGTGCACGAGGGTACGTTCGCGATCCAACCATCGGCGTGCGGGACTGCGAGAAAATCAAGTTGCCATCCGGTTCCATGGGGACGCAGGAGTTTGGCAATATATAGCGCGGAACAGCAAGGGGCGGGCAGGCGTTGTTCCGCCACTGTTTGCAATTCGTTAGGCAGGCAGGTGTCAAATCGGGCAGGCGACGGTGGTACGTTGAACCGGAAGCTGCCGCCTTGAGACCTCTTCGCACAGTCCATCGCAGATTTCTGGAGGCCGTTATGTTACTGGCCCGATCGATAGCTGTTCGTCTGGTGGTTGCTGCCGCGGCGATGGTGCCCATCTGCCTGGTGCTGGCCATGCAAGCCAACAGCTATTCGTCCAGCGCCCGTTTGCAGGAACTGGCCGACACCGCCGCGCTGGCTGGCGTGAGTTCGCTGGCTTCATCCGCGGGACAATCCGACGTCGAACGGCGTGCGGCCTCGGTTGCCGTCGCCCGCGAGGTGATCGCCATGCAGCCGAACATGGTATCTGAAGTATCGCCGTCGCCTGATGGCGCCGGGATGTCCGTGATCGTCCGCGATACGGCGCTTGGAAAGCAAACGAGTTCGACCGCGCGTTACCTGGCTCCGAGCGCCGGCGCGCCGATACACCAGTCGTCCAACATGTCGCTGCATTCATCGCCCGGCGCGCTGTGAAACGTCTTACCCCGACCGTTATCTCATCCTTCCGGCGAATATACCGCTCGCCATGTAGTTGCCATTCCCCTGAGCGGTCGCGAGGCCGCCCATCTCCGCAGTGGGGCCGGCGACGCCGCGATAGAACTGGCCGACCATCGCCATGGCGCGTCCGCCATTGTTTCCGATCAACGCTCCGCTAAAATTGCGCGGGTCGCTGCTGAGATTCACCGTTCCGGAATAGGCCGTATTATCCAGTCCCGCGGTAACCGCGCCGGAGCGCGTTCCGAAATTGACGGTGTTGGTGAAGTTGCCAGCCGCGACATATTCATTCGCACCATTCCGGACGCTGGCGACGATATGGCCGTCATAGGTGGCGATGCCAGTGGTTGGTACTTCAGATATGTTCGGCAGGCGTCCTGCCACCCAGGTCATGAGGTTGCCGCGGTCGGCGATCTGGTTGCCGTTGGCGTCGGTGCGGTAGCTGTCGTTGGACCAGAAACCCCATCGCGTATAATCGCACTGGCAGAAGGTGACATTTGCGCCCGAGAGCACCGCGACGTTCCTCGGAATATTGGCCATGATTGCAGTCTGCCCCGTCAGCGGCCTTCCGTTGACGGTGGACACCGGAAGTGTCGCCCCGGTCGTCGTGTTGGTTACGGTCACCGCCTCGCGGCCGCCGAAATTGTCATAGTCCACATAGACGCCGCGCGACCTCAGCGAAGGATCGACGGTGCCGATCTGATAACTCGCCGTATTGAAGGTCTGGCCGGTGGAGGGTTGCAGGTTGACGATATCGAAGTTGGCCTGCATCCGGTTGACGTTGGCGTCGAGGTTGACCGTCGCCAGTCCGCCGACCGCGAAGCTGGGTCCGACGAAGGCCCCGGCGGTGGTGTTGAACGATCGCATCAATCCGGCGGAAAAGCCGCTCAGTACGACCGTGGGGCGGTTGACGCCGAGATCGGCCGGCGTCGGAATTCGGCTGGCGGTCTGGATGTATTCATAGTTAGTGACCGGGGTGCCATCACCGAAAAACGATGTGGCCGGTTGCGAGACGTAGGTCTTCGATTCCGGAATATAATACGAACTGGTGATCTGCGCGGTAGTTGGCAGACCCGCCTCGTCCAATGCCACCGATCCCGCGGTCGATGAGATCGCGCCGCTGGCGCGGCCGACGCCGAGATTGGCGGCGCCGCGGCGGGTGGCGCCGAAGCCGCTGGAGAATACGGAGCCGCCGTTGCCGTCGTCGATCAACGCGCCGGTGGCGACCATAAACCAGGAATGCTGCGCCGCGCCTTCGCCCGTGATTCCGATTCCGTACTGGAAGTACGGCGCACGGTTGGCGACATCGACGCTCGCTGTGCGGTAGCCCAGCACGGGAGACACATAGGAATTTCCGGTAGCAAAACCTGCCGGGAGGTAAGGCACGCTGGAAATGTTCGCACCCGTGCCGCAACAATTGCTCATGGTCAGCGCGTAAGCCGTGGCGCTGAACTGTCGTTGCCGGACAATCTCTTGTGCGACCTCCGTCGTTGCGGCGCTCTGGGTGGAGGTTTGCGCTGCCTGGGTGACACTTGAGGTAATCGCGTTCTGCCGGTTTTGCGTGGTGAGGGGCGACGTGGTGGCGGTGGCGACCTGCACGGTGCCGTTGGCGTTGACCGGCGCGACCTGTGCCACCGTGCCGGTCGACGAATTCGTAGCCCGCGCTTCGGCGCTGGCTACGCGCGCGGGCGTCGCCGTTCCTGCCGGCGCGCCGCCGCTTTGTCCGCCGGCGCTTTGATAGGACTGGACCTGCATCGCGACAAATCCCGCCGGAGGCAGGCCGGGAGGGACCGGCGGAGCGCCAGTGCCCTGGGTCCTTGTATACTCTCCGGCCCCGAGGGTGACGGTGCTGCCGCCGGACGACACCGTTGAAGATCCGTAGCCGGTGTAGGACTGGGTCTCGCCGTTCGCGACCGTCATGAAATTGATGCCGCCGCGAATGCCGATCACCGCGGAGGCGGTCTTGACCTCGGCTTCGCCGTTATGGCTGATCTGCCCGCCGACAAAGCGAAGTGCACCCTTGCCAAGGGTCGCCGCGAGTTTGCCGGTGTTCGCCTTGGGATCGAATACGTATTCATCGATTGTCAGGTCACTGTTCGGGCCGATGGTCATCGATGTCTTGTCGATGAACAGCAATTGAACGGAGCCGCCGGCCTGGGTCTGGATGCGCTCCTTGTGCGCGATCGAAGCGCCGATCGTGATCGTTCGCATATTGGAGGTGGCGGCAGGATTAACCGCCGACGCCGTCCCGACCTGCTGCGCCGTTGCCATGCCGCCCGCGGCCAACATCGCGGCCACGGAGACCGCTATTCCGGCAATCGGGTGTCTTGTCATGCTCATCATCACAAGCTGCCTTTCAGAACCGGACGCTGGGGCCGAACGAGACGGAGAGATTATCCATCCTGTAGTTCGGAAGTGTCGAATCGATCTTGGAGTATTGTACCTGGGTGCGGATGCCGAGATTGTCGACGACCTGGGCATCGAAGATGGCGCCATAGCGCTGCTCGCGATCGTTGCGCGCCATGAACGGGTCGATGATCGGATTGGGGTCCATGTAGTTTGCCCAGCTGTATCCGGCCGTCAGCGCGAACGCGAACTGGCGCGGCACGCCCAGCACCGACAGGCTGAACTCGTAGGGAATGGTCATATCGACCGAGTAGCGCTTGTAGCTGTTGTAGCTGAACACCGCGCTGTTCTGGTCGTATCCGATGCGGGTTATCCAGTGCAGCGGACCGAAGCGGAGATCTCCCAGAACGGACGTCGACAGCAGGTCGCCGGTCTGCTCGCTCGATGTAGGGTAGTTCAGTGAATCGGAGAACTGGCGGTGGCGATTTTCGACGTAGGCTTCGACGAACACGTTGTCGCCGATCGTTGTCCGGGCCGAAACGCCGCCGCCCAGCGCATTGAAATAGTTGGCGCCGCCGAGCCAGACTTGGTCGCCGATGCCGTAGACCTTGAACGAGGCATTCTGGCCGATGGCGATCCGCGGGCCGACAATGAGTTCAACAAGTCCGAGGTTGAACTGATCGAGCTTGAACTGCTGGGTGCCGATACCGAAGAACGTCGCCTCCAGCGCGTCGCCGCGCGTTCCGATCTTGTAGGCATAGTTGGCGCCGACGGTCTGGAAGAAATTCCAGTCGGCTTGCTTGCCGAAACGGTTGTCGAGAATGGCATCCTGTCCGAGTGCACGGATCAGCAGGCTTTCGGGACCGACATTCGCGTTGGTCTGGTAGCGCAGGCCGGCGTGGAAAAATCCGCTGAACTCATAGCGCGCCAGGCGCCGGTCGATCTCGGCGAGATAGGCCCTGACCTGGGCGCGGACGTCATCGGGAACGTCGTTTCCCTTGATGGCGTCCTGCAAATAGCCGCGCGCGAGTTCGAACGAACCGAGCTTGAAGTACAGCACGCCCAATTCGAGTTTTACCCGCGGCAGGTTGGGATTGAAGAACAGCATGCGCTCGAGGGCGCCGATGGCGGCCTCGTAGTCGGCTCGCGCAACCGCCTGTTCGGCAAACTTGAACGTCACGTCCAGGTTGGACGGGTTCTTGTACATCTGCTGGAAAAGCGCCTCGTAGTCCTGCTGCACGACGGTTGCGGCGGAGATCGGGGTGGTCGATGGCTGTTGCGCCCGGGCTGACACAGCGCCGAGGATCACCGCAAACAGCAAGCATCCGAGCCGGGTTTTTGACAACGTTTGCACAACCGCCACCCTGAAATCGCTTGGCATACGCCAAGCCAATCAACCAAAGAGAGAAGTCCGGGCAATTCCGAAGTCCGAGTAATTCCTTCGCGCGATTAACGGAAAGTTAACCTTCAGGTTGCCGCGTGGGAATATGCAAGTGTCGTCCCGGATGGCTTTACGAAGCGATGGATGGCGATTGTCACAATTGGGCCACATGGATGAACGCGCAGTCGGCGGTATCGGAATGAGCGGTCACCTGAACGATTTGTCACTTCAGCGGGGATCGCGAACCTCGTAGGGTCGCCCCACAAAAGGAATTTAAGCTATTCACATGCTAATGAAACGTGCCCCGTGACCGCCTTCGGTAAACTCATTCGCACCACGGCGTTCCGGCTGACGCTGGCCTATCTGCTGCTGTTCGCGCTGTTTGCGGCATCATTGCTGGGCTATTTCGCGTGGAATACGCGGCGGCTGATCAACGAACAGATCACCACCACGGTGGACGCGGAGATGAGCGAGCTCAGCGAGTTGTTCGCCCGCCGGGGCTTACGCGGTACCGTGTTTGCGATCGAGAACCGCGCGTTGCGGCCGGGGGCCAACCTCTATCTGATCACCACGCCCGCCGGGCAGTCGGTGGCCGGCAACGTCGCGTCGCTGCAGCCCGGTGTGATGGCTTCCACCGGCTGGAGCGAGACCGCCTATCACCGGCTCGACGACCAGGAGGCGATCGACCACCACGCATTGGTGCGGGTCGAGCAATTGAGCAGCGGCTTCCGGCTGCTGATCGGCCATGACCTGGAGGAGCGCCGGCGGCTGTACGGCATCGTCGCGAATGCGGCGCAATGGTCGGTGCTGATCGTCGTGGTGCTCGGCCTCGGCGGCGGCATCTTTGTGGCGCGCCGCGTGTTGCGCCGGATCGATGCGATGACCGGCACCACGCAGAGGATTATGTCCGGCGATCTCTCCGGCCGGCTGCCGGTCGGCCGCTCCGGCGACGAACTCGATCGCCTCGCCGAAAACCTCAACGCCATGCTGGAGCGCATCGAGGCGCTGATGACCGGGCTGAAGGAAGTCTCCGACAACATCGCCCATGACCTCAAGACGCCGCTGACGCGGTTGCGCAACCGCGCCGAGGAGGCGCTGGCAAAGTCCCACAACGAGGCGGAATACCGCGCGGCGCTGGAGCGCACGATCGAGGAATCCGACGGGCTGATCCGCACCTTCAACGCACTGTTGATGATCGCGCGCGCCGAATCCGGGCAGGCGCGCGGTAACATGAACGACTTCGACGCCGCCGAAGTGGCCGTGGGGATCCATGAACTCTACGAGCCGCTGGCCGAGGACAGCGGCCTGACGCTGAACGTCAAGGCTGCGCCGGCGTTTCTGCACGGCAACCGCGAGCTGGTCAGCCAGGCGCTCGCCAATCTCGTGGAGAACGCGATCAAATATGGTGGACCCGCCGCTGTGCAGCCGCCCGGCGCCGATGCGGTAGCCGCACCCGGCGGCAATGAAATCCTGATCGAGGCGCGGCGCGAAGGCAACGAAGTGCTGCTCAGCGTCATCGATCATGGGCCGGGCATTCCCGAGGCCGATCGCAAGCACGCGGTCGAGCGTTTCGTGCGGCTGGAAGCCAGCCGCACCCAGCCCGGATCTGGCCTCGGCCTCAGCCTGGCCTCGGCGGTCGCGACCTTGCATGGCGGCGCGCTGCAGCTCGGCGACGGTCATCCTGGACTGCGCGCGACGCTGGCGCTGCCGGCGTTAGTTGGGGAGGGCCTTGCGGCCCAAACGTCGAATGTGCCACAGAAGCAGGCATGATCTCCTCCGCCGCAGGCGATGCCGACCAGTTCCATTTGGCCGCACAGTTCGTCAGCGCCCCCCGATTGATGGCGCCTGATGAGGCAGGGCAACGACTCGCGGCCTGGCTCGATGATATCGAGCCGGCGCAGGCCGCTGCGTTTCGTGCCGTGGCCGCGCAATTCCCTTTTGCGCAGGCGATCCTGCTCGGCGTGGCCGAAGCTTCCCCTTATCTGTTCGACCTGATCCGCGGCGATCCCGCGCGCGCGCTTGCGCTGCTGCGCTGTGATCCCGACACGCACCTCTCCGCTCTGATCGAGCAGACCACGCTGGCCGTCGGCGCCGCCGGCGACGACGCCGTGGTTATGACAGCGTTGCGGCGGATGAAGGCCGAGACCGCGCTGCTGGTCGCTCTGTGCGACATCGGCGGCGTCTGGCCGGTGATGCGGGTGACCAGGGCGCTGACCGACCTTGCCAATGTCTCGGTGCAATCCGCGCTGCGTTATTTGCTGCAGCAGGAAGCCGCGCGCGGCCGGCTGTTGCCGCCGGACGTCGAGCGGCCGGAAGCCGGCAGCGGGCTGATCGTACTGGCGATGGGCAAGATGGGCGCCTTTGAGCTGAACTATTCCAGCGACATCGACCTGATCGTGTTCTTCGACCTCGAGGTCCATTCGCTTGCGGAACATGTCGAGCCGCAGCCGTTTTTCGTACGCGTGGCGCAGGGCCTGTCGCGGCTGCTGCAGCAGCGCACCGGCGACGGCTATGTGTTTCGCGTCGATCTGCGGTTGCGTCCGGATCCGGCCTCGACGCCGGTGGCGGTCTCGACCGCCTCGGCGTTGCACTATTACGAACGTGAGGGCCGCACCTGGGAACGCGCCGCCATGATCAAGGCGCGTGTCTGCGCCGGTGACGATATTGCGGGTGCAGCCCTGCTGGCGGAGATCGCGCCGTTCGTGTGGCGCAAGCATCTGGACTTTGCGGCGCTGGCCGACGTCCATGACATGAAGCGGCAGATGCAGACCTTTCGCGGCCAGAGCGAGATTTCGGTCGAGGGGCACAACGTCAAGGTCGGACGTGGCGGCATCCGCGAGATCGAGTTCTTCGCGCAGACCCAGCAGTTGATTGCCGGTGGCCGGCATCCCGAGCTCCGGGTGCAGCCGACGCTGGAAGCGCTGACCATTCTGGCCGCCAGCAACTGGATTACGTTTGCGGCGCGCGACGAACTCTCAAAGGCTTACGAATTTCTGCGCGGCGTCGAGCATAGGTTGCAGATGGTCGCCGACGAGCAGACCCATACGCTGCCCGACAGCGTCGAGGCGATGGAGCGCTTTGCGCGCTTCCTCGGCCATGCGGACCGTGCAGCATTCGCGCGCGAGCTGCTGCACCATCTGGATTGCGTGCAGGGCCATTATAGCCGGCTGTTCGAGGGCGATCCGGCCGGCGATATGCAGTTGCCGGACATCGACTACAGCGGCGGGCCGAAAGAACCGCGGCTGCTTGAGCATCTTGCCAAACTCGGCTTCAAGAAGCCGATCATGGTGGCGGAGACACTGCAGCACTGGATGGCCGGCGAGTACCGCGTACTCAAGATCGACACGACGCGGCAGGCGCTGATCGAATTCATTCCCGCCTTGATTTCCGGCCTGGCGCAGGCCGAAGAGCCCGATAACGCGCTGATAGCTTTCGACCGGCTGCTGCAGGCGCTGCATCGCGGCGGGCGGCTGATCTCGCTCTTGAGCCAAAACCGCGAATTGGTAGCGTTGGCCGCCTTGGTGCTCGGCGCTGCACCACGGCTGGGCGACATGCTGGCGCGGCAGCCGCAGATCATGGACGGGCTGATCGATCCGCGCTTCTTCGGCGCGATGCCCGACCGGCTCGAATTATCGCGGCGGCTGGCTGCGACCTTGCAGGACGCCAACTCCTATGAGGAATTTCTCGATCGCTTGCGGCTGTTCGGGCAGGAGAGCCTGTTCCTGATCGGTACTCGCATTCTCTCCGGCACGGTCACCGCACCGCAAGCGAGCCTGGCCTTCGCCGACGTCGCCGAGGGCATCGCGCATACGCTGCATGGCCTGGTCGTTGACCAGTTCGCCAGCCAGCACGGCCACATCAAAAGCCAGCAGACGGCGATTCTGGCGATGGGCAAGCTCGGCAGTCGCGAGATGACGGCGTCGTCCGATCTCGATCTGATCCTGATCTATGATTTCGATTCCGATGAGCCGGATTCCGACGGCGCAAGGTCGCTGCACGGCTCGCAGTATTTCGCGCGGCTGACGCAGCGCCTGATCTCGGCGTTCCGCACCAAGACCAATTACGGCGTGCTGTACGACGTCGACATGCGGCTGCGACCGTCGGGCGGGGCAGGGCCGTTGGCGTCGCGGATCGATTCATTCGCCGAATATCAGCAGAACGAGGCCTGGACCTGGGAACACATGGCGCTGACCAGAGCGCGGGTGATTTCGGCGCCGCCGGAATTCCGCGACAAGATCGAGCGCGTGATCCGCGACGTGCTGATGCGCCCGCGCGACCGATCGGTGATCGCCAGCGACGTGCTTGAGATGCGCGAGGCCATCGCGCTGGAAAAAGGCGACGGCGATATCTGGGATCTTAAATATGCCGCCGGCGGCATGGTCGATATCGAGTTCCTCGCGCAATATCTGCAACTGGTGCATGCCGCGACATTCCCCGCGATCCTCAGCGTCTCGACCCAGCAGGTGCTGGACAATGCCGCGCGCCTCGGCGTGTTGCCGGCGGCCGACGCCGACGTGCTGCGCCCGGCCGCACGGCTCTATCATGACCTGACGCAGATTCTGCGCCTTTGCGTCAGCAGCGGCTTCAAGCCGGAGACGGCCGGCGCCGACCTGCTGCGCATCCTGACCCGCGCCGGCGACGCCCCGGACTTCTCCTCGCTGGAAGCGCAACTGCGCGAGACGCAGGGCGAAGTGCGGCGCGTGTTCCTGGCAGTTGTCGAAGGCCAGCAGTAGTCCACAGGCACGTCACGCTGTGTGCGGATCCGAGTTGCATTCGGGATGAGGCGCATGGATCGGCGTGAACTATTGGATTTTCTCTAAAACTCCGCGTCATTGTGACCGCGCCCTGGCTCTCGCCGGCGTGTGGCGACGTCGCTAAGAGAGGCATTCAACTTTTCCGATATGGAGTCGACATGCAGATCCGAGGCCTTCGCTCCGCCGGTGTTGTATTCGCTTTGCTGGCTGCCGGCGTTGCGGGACCATTGCACGCGCAGGACGTCGCCCTTGTCGAACAGTCGTTGCCCGGCGAAGGGCAGCGCCCGCAGGCCATCGTCGTCGGATCGGACGGAAACCTGTGGGTCACCGAAGTTCTGAAGCATCAGATCTTTCGCGTCACGCCCGCGGGCGAGATGACGGCCTTCGCCGTGCCGGGCGAGGCGGTGGGCGTTCTGCAAGGCATCACTTCGGGGCCGGACGGGCATCTCTGGTTTACCTCGCGCGAGGAAAACGCCATTCGCCGCGTGTCCACCAAGGGTGAGTTCAACGGCAGCTTCGCGATTCCGTCGCAGGCCACGCTGCCCACCAAGCTGAACAAGGGCTCATGGCCGCGCGGCATCACGGTCGGCCCGGATGGACATATCTGGTTCACCGAACTGGCGGCGAACAAGATCGGCCGGGTGACGCTGACCGGTGCATTCACCGAATTCGAGATTCCGACCGAGAACGCGCAGGCCTATGGTATCGTCACCGGCCCCGATCAGAATCTGTGGTTCACCGAGAGCGGCGCCGGAAAAATCGGGCGTTTCAACGTGACAACAAAACAGATCACCGAATTCCCGCTGAGCCATGCACAGTCGCGTCCACGCGACATCACGGTGGGACCGGACGGGCATCTGTGGTTTTCGATGAACGGGTCCGATCACATCGGCCGCATCTCCACGCGCGGCGAGATCACGGAATTCCCGCTGCCAGCGGACACCAAGCCGATCGGTATCGCCGCAGGCGTCGACGGCAATATCTGGTTCACCGCCTTCAAGTCGAACAAGATCGGCCGTATCACGCCCGCGGGCGTCGTCTCGCTGTTCGATCTGAAGACAGCCAATGCGCAGCCGTTCGGCATGACGCGCGGACCGAACGGCGTGGTGTGGTTCACTTCGCAGGCCAATCAGGTCGGACGGGTCGGCACCACGGCAAAACGTCCGGAGTGATCGTCGCCGCGACGCATGGCGCGCGCATCTGCGCGGCATGATCTGCAGAACTACAATTCGCACCCGACCCCGCCCATAACCAGCAGCCGATGTCAAATCGCGCTTTGCGGAACGGTGAGTTGTATATGCTGCACGTCGATGGATCGGCGTGCAGAGTTAGACGTTCTCTAAGCCCCACCGCATTGTGATCGCACCATGTCTTACTGTAGGCCACGTCGTGTTGGTCGGCAGAAGTCGGCGAGGAATTTGGGGCGACCGAGTCAATGACGCGTGCAACTACACTTCACAAGGCAATCCTTCTGGCTGCAGCGAGCGCGCTCGCATTGACGCTCGATACAGGCGGGGAAGCCGTTGCGCGGACACCACAAGTGTTGCCGCCCGTTCAGGTCGATGCACCGACGCCGCGCGCGGTACGTCGTGTTGCGCCGCGCCGAAATGTCGCGGTCGCGCCGCGAGCAGCGCCGCGGCCGGTCGAACGCCGCACACCGACGACGCCGGTGACCGGCATGATCGGCTCGTTGCCGGCGGCTTACGCGGGTGGGCAGGTGGCATCCGGCGGTCAGGTCGGTCTGCTCGGCAATCGCAGCGTGATGGACACGCCGTTCAACCAGACCAGCTATACGGCCAAGACCCTGCAGGACCAGCAGGCCCGCAAGCTCGACGACGTATTCGCCAACGATCCCTCGGTGCGCGTTACCGTGCCGCGTGCCTATGGCTTCGACTCCGTCAACATTCGCGGCTTCGGCGTGTCCAGCCAGGCCTATGGACTGAACGGCCTCTACGGAATCGCGTCCGCATATTCGATGTCGTCGCTGGCCGCCATCGAGCGCGTCGAAGTGCTGAAGGGACCGGGCGCGCTGCTGAACGGCATGCCGCCCGCCGGCGGCGGCGTGGGCGGCAGCGTCAATCTGTTGACCAAGCGCGCCGGCGATGTGCCGCTGGCGCAGATTACCAACACCTATGCATCGCAGTCGCAGTTCGGCACGCATGTCGATGTCGGGCAGCGGTTCGGTGAATTCAAGGAGTTCGGCGTCCGCTTCAATGGCACCTACAAGAACGGCGCCACGGAACTCGCTAACCAGAACCAGGAAGTCGGCAGCGCAACTGTCGGGCTGGACTATCGCGGCGAGCGCGTGCGGCTGTCGGCCGATTTCGGCTATGAGCGCAACAAGACGAGCGCGATGACACGCTTCGTCGATCTTGGAACCGCGCTGACGGCGATCCCGGTGCCGCCGGATGGCCGCGCGAGCTATATGCCAAGCTGGGGCTTCTGGGACTCCGAGGCGCGTTTCGGGCTCGTGCAGGGCGAGGTGGACATCAGCGAGAACCTGACCGCCTATGCGCAAGCGGGCATCGTCACGGGGGAGACGAAGTATCTCTATTCCGATATCCGGATGACCAATCTGAACGGCGATTTCTCCGGCGTCGCGCGGCGAAATAACCAGGCGCGTGACCAGACGGCCGCCCAGGCCGGCTTCCGCGCCTCGGTGGATACCGGACCCGTTGCGCACGCCATCAACTTCAATGCCGCGCGGTCAGATGGCGAAGTCGCGATCCTCAACACCACGGGCACTCCCTACACGTCGAACCTCTACAATCCGCGGCCGAGCCCGATTCCCACGGTAGAGGTCGGTACGCCCGGTAAGATCTCCGACTCACATCTCACGAGCTATGGCGTCTCGGATACGATGTCGATCCTGAACAATCGCATCCAGTTCACCGTCGGTGTCCGCCATCAGGTGGTCGAATCGGGGTCGTTCAATTCGGTGACCGGCGCCAAGACCGGCGGTTATGAAACCTCGGCGACGACGCCTGCCTATGCGCTGGTGATCAAGCCGCTGAACAACGTCTCGGTCTATGCCAACTACATCGAGGGTCTGGAAGCGGGATCAATCGTCGGTGAAAGCTTCGCCAATGCCGGCCAGGTATTGCCGCCCTACAGGACGCAGCAGCAGGAGGTGGGCGTCAAGATCGACTGGGGGCGGATCACCACCACGGTCAGCGCCTTCGATATCACGCGTCCGCTGCAACTGGTGGATCGCACGACCAATATCGTGACCCAGTCGGGAGCTAGCCGAAACCGCGGCGTCGAGATCAATGTCTTCGGCGAGGTCACCGAAAGCCTGCGGTTGCTCGGCGGCGTTATGTTCCTCGATGCCCGGCAGGAGAAGACCGATAACGCGACCTATGGTGGTTTCCGCACCTTCAACGTGCCGGATACGCAATTCAACCTCGGTGGTGAATGGGACGTGCCGTTCCTGCGCGGGCTGACGCTGACCGGCCGCGCCATTCACACCAGCGAGTTCTTTGCGGATCAGGCCAACCGGATCACCGGCGCGAGCTGGACCCGCTACGACGCCGGTGCGCGCTACACTTTCGCGTCGCCGTGGAACAACAAGCCGGTGGTGCTGCGGTTCTCGGTCGAAAATCTGCTCGACACCAACTACTGGCAGGCCGCGACCAACGAGAAGTACCTGATCCTCGGCGCGCCACGCACCTATCTGGTATCGACGACGTTCAACTTCTAGGCGCGACGGAGCGGTGCTCATGAATATCTCTCCCGGACGCAATGCGTCACGTCGCCTTCGGTGTGCTGCATTGCTGGGTCGGAACGCAAGCCGATCCCGATGCGGCAGGACCGAGCAATGACAGAGCCGATCGTCGCGCGCAGTGGCACCCGATCCATCACGGCCAACCGGAAGGGGCAGGGGTGGAGCGTCGGCTTGCGGTTGCTGTTGGTGATCGGCGGCGGCTATGTGGCGTCGTCGGCGCTGGTGGCCGGTCTCGCCAGGGCGCTGCCGTCGCTCGGGCTTGCCCGCATTGACGGCGTGGTCCTGGCGTCGATGCTGGGCTTTGTCATCTATCTCGCGGTGCTGATCCTCGGCTTTGCACGACAACGCCTGCTGCGCGTCGCAGTCGATCTGCTGGTGATTGCGGGGCTCGGCCTGATGCTCGCGGCATTGACGGGGGCCTGAGATGGAGCAGGGCTTTCGCGCATCGATGGGCTGGCTGCACACCTGGGCGGGTGTGGTGGTCGGCGCCATGCTGTTTGCGATCTTCTGGATGGGCACGCTGGCGGTGTTCGATCGCGAGATCGATCGCTGGATGGCGCCGATGACGCGGATTGCATTGCCCGACAGTCCGCGCGCGTTCGATGAGCTTCGCGCCACCTATGACACCGCGGTGGCGGTGCGGTCGCCGACCTGGACGGTGTTGCAGGCGACGGAGCGTCAGCCCTACGTCCGCGTCGCCTATCGCGACAAGACCGGCGTCGTGAACCGCTCCTTCGATCCGGCGACCGGTGCGGTGCTGCCGGAGCCCGGCACCTGGGCTGGCAGCCGCTTTCTGTATCCGTATCACTATGGGCTGCACCTGAAGATCTGGAACATCGGTCAATGGATCGTGGGCTTTGCCGGCATGGCCATGCTGCTGCTGTGCGTGTCCGGCGTGGTCATTCACCGCAAGATCTTCGTCGACTTCTTCACTTTGCGCCCGCAGCAGAAATCGCAGCGCGTGGTGCTCGACCTGCATACGGTGTCGGGCGTGCTCGGCCTGCCGTTCAACATCGCGATCACGCTGTCCGGCCTGATCATTTTCTTCGCCGTGTATTTTCCGAGCGGATGGCAGGCCGTCTATGCCGACAAGCAGGCGTTCAATGCCGATGGCGGCAGCAGCTATGCGCGCCCCAAGGCCAACAAACCGGGTAGCCTCGGGTCGCTGGATGCGATGGCCGGCGAGGCCCGCCGGCTGTGGGACGGCGTCGAGCCGCGGGCCATCCTGGTCAGGCATCCCGGCGATGCGGCTGGTTTCGTGACGATGTTTCAATCCATCGAAGAGCGGATCGTCAGGCATTCGGCGTCGATCACCTTCGATGCCGCTACGGGGGCGGTGTTGCATCGGAGCGAAGCACTTCGCCCGGTGGCGGTGGCGCAACGCTTCCTGACCGGCGTACACCGGATCCAGTTCAGGCACTGGACGCTGCGCTTTATGTATTTCGCGCTTGGCCTGCTCGGATGCGCGCTGATCATGACCGGGGTCCTTTTCTGGCTCGAGATGCGGCGCAAGCGGCATGCGGCGGAAGGGCTGCGCGGCGTCCGGCTGGTGCAAGGGCTGGCGATCGGCGCGACCGCGGGCATCGTCATGGCCACCGCGGGCTTCATGGTGATCAACCGGCTGCTGCCGCTCGACGTTACGTTGGCGGGTTACGAACGGCATGAGCTGGAGATCTGGACGTTTCATCTGGTATGGATCGCCGCATTCGCCCATGCGTGGATGCGTTCCCGCACGGCCTGGGTCGAGCAATGTCAGGCGATCGCAGCGCTGGCGCTGGCGGCGATGGTGCTGAACGGACTGACGACAGGGGATCACCCGCTGCGCAGTCTGGCACATGCGCATCTGTGGCCCGTGGCCGGAGTCGACGTGGCGCTGCTGCTTCTGGCCGCCGGTGCGTTGGCTTCGAGCCGCCGGCTGGCTGCGTCGAGGCGACGTTCGGCAGCGGCCGTCGCGGCCCTGAAGGGCGCAGGCAGCCATGCGTGAGATGGTGCTGTTAGCGATGATCTTCGCGGCCGAATATCTCGGCTTCGGTTGCCTGGCGCTGGGACAGTCGCGTCACTGGCAGGCCGTCACCGGCACGCATGCATGCCCGCCGGCGACGCGGGCGCTGCTCAGGACCGGCGGCGGGCTGCTGCTGGCGGCTGGCCTCATGCTGGCGGTGGCGCGGGACGGGCTCGACTACGGCGCGCTGGTGTGGGTGACCAGCGTGACCGTTGCGGCCGTCGCCGTGGTCGCCACGCTGAGCTGGCCACCCCGGTGGCTGGGATCGATGACCCGCATGGCCGTCAGGAAGGGCGGGTAGAGCAGGGTGTCGCCTTCGGGTAGTTCTACGCCGCTTCGAAAGCCTTCGCCGGCTTCCGCGCGCCCTGGCGCGGGAGGGAGACGCAGACGACGGTGCCGGTGCCGAGCTTGGAGCGCAGCTTCATCGAGCCGCCGTGCAGGGTGGTCAGCGACTTGGCGATCGCCAGCCCAAGGCCGGAGCCGTGATAGCTCTTGGTGAGCTGGCTTTCGACCTGCTCGAACGGCCGGCCGAGCCGCTGCAGCGACTGCGGCGCGATGCCGATGCCGCTGTCGGCGATCATCAGCACCACGGAATCCCGGAGCACGCGGCTGCGCACGGTGATGCGGCCGCCGTCGGGCGTGAACTTCACGGCATTCGACAGCAGGTTGACGAGGATCTGCTTGATGGCGCGGCGATCGGCGACCACCGGCGTGTGGGCCTCGATGTCGGCCGACAGCGTCAGGCTCTTGTCTTCGGCGCGGCCCGACACCACGCGCAGCGATTCCGCCAGCGTATTCGCGAGATCGAGCGGCTTGAGATCCAGCTTCATGCGGCCGGCCTCGATCTTCGACATGTCGAGAATGTCGTTGATGACTTCCAGCAGGTAATGCCCGCTGGTGAGAATGTCCGTGCAGTATTCCTGGTACTTGTCGGAGCCCAGCGTGCCGAACATGCCGCTGCCCATGATCTCCGAGAAGCCGATGATGGCGTTGAGCGGCGTGCGCAGCTCGTGGCTCATATTGGCCAGGAATTTCGATTTGGTCTGGTTGGCTTCCTCGGCGCGGTTCTTCTCGTCGGAATATTTCTGCGCGAGGTCGGCCAGTTCAAGCGCCTGTTGCTCCAGCGCCGCCTGCGAATGTTTGAGATCGATGACGGTGGCGCGCAGCCGCAGGTCGTTGTCGATCAGCTTCTGTTCGTGCTCCTTGATGCGGGTGATGTCGGTGCCAACCGAGACGTAGCCGCCGTCCTTGGTGCGGCGCTCCGAGATGTGCAGCCAGTTGCCGTTCTCGATCTGCGCCTCGAAGGTGCGGGCCCCGGGCGCGTGTTCACTGGATTCGGCGAGCCGCGTGCGCACTTCCGGCATGGAGCCCACTTCGAGCACGGTCTCGTACGACGTGCCGGGCGCCACGGCGCTCTCCGGCAGCTTGTGCAGGCGCTGGAAGTGCGAGTTGCACAGCACCAGCCGGTCGGCGGCATCCCACAGCACGAAGGCCTCGGGAATGGTCTCGATGGCGTCGCGCAGCCGCACATCGGCTTCCACGGTGCGTTCGGCGAGGCTCTTTTGCTCGGTGATGTCGACCGCGATGCCGATTAGATGCTGGCCGCCGTCGCCCTGACCCTGGCTGAGTTCGCAGCGCAGTTGCAGCCAGATCCAGTGGCCCTGGCAGTGCTGCATCCGGAAGGTCTGGTCGATATGGCCGATCTGCGAGGAGATCAGCCGGTCGGCGATGGCGAACAGGTTGATGTCGTCGGATTTCACCAGCGCGTTGACCTCGCCGAAGGTCAGGAGATCGCTGCGGCTGTCGAGCCCCAGCATGGTGAACATCGACTGCGACCAGAAGATGCGGCCGCGTGACAGGTCCCAGTCCCACAACCCGCAACGGCCGCGGTTGAGGGCAGTGTCGATGCGGCCGCGCACGGCATCGTTGATGGCGTCGCCTTCGCGCGCGCGGGTCGACTGCCAGTGGAAGGCGAAGCCAAGGATCAACACCACGAAGCCGGTCGTCGCCGACAGCGTGATCGACAGCGCTGACTCGGAGCGCCAGATCGCCTCGTTGTTTTCCTGAATGATGACCACGCTGCCCGGCAGCGTCTTGACGATGCGCTGTGTCGCCATGGCGTGGCCGCCGCCGGGCAGCGTGATATCGATGACGTCGGCGCGTGGGTTGGCATTGAGCGTCTGCGTGGCGCTGAGCACGTTGAGAACGTGATAGGTGTCGCCGATCGGCGCGTCGATCGGGACGCGGGCGAGAATGCTCTGGTCGGCGCCGAGCACGATGACGTGGCGGTTGGCCACGATGCCCCAAGATGGAATGAGGCTCGGCAGCAGCGCCTGCAGCCGTTCGATCGCCGCAGGACGATCCAGCCGGATGCTGCCGCTGCGTTCGAGACGCTCGGTGAGCAGATCAGCAAGCGCCGCGAGATCGCGCTTCATCGCGCTCTGCTTCTGCCGGCTCTGGTCAACGACCTGCACGAAGGCGCCGAAGAAGATGGTGATAAGAAAGGCGATGATCAGGGTAGGGACGGCGCGGCGCAGTGCGGGCTCCGCGATCAGCAACCGGTGATAAGCCGGTTTCGCGATCGATTGCGCCAATCCCTTGATTGAATCGGATTGAACGCACGCGTTCGTCGCGTGTGAACGCGCCATGCCTTAGCCCCCTCGGAGTGTCCGTATGCACATGCTCGAAAAGACTGCCCCGCCGCCTCGAATCATAAAATGATATGAATCCACTTTGCCCGGGGTGTCGAGAGTCAACGAAACGTTAACGTGAAATAAATTCTATCCCAAGGAAAGTTAGCTGTTGCGGTGCGTGCGATGAGTCCGAAACAGGAACGTTTTGAGTCGATGCGCACGATCGAACGGCGCTCTTGCTGCTGTCATTGCGAGGCGCCCTCGCGACGAAGCAATCCAGCTCTTTCGCGCGAGAGACTTTCCGGATTGCTTCGCTCAGCGAAATTCGCCTTCGGCGATTTTCGCTGGCTCGCAATGACGGCCGCAGGCGTTAGCGCAAAACATGCGCCTACAGTGTCACCACGATCTTGCCGAGGTGCTGGCGCCGGGCAACACGTTCGAGGTCCGTGCCAAAATCTTCGGTGCTGGCGTGACCCGCGTGCGGTTGATCGCAGACGGGAGCGACGTCGAAATGGTTGTCGCGGCGCCCGATGTATGGAGCGGTGCACTGTACCGCGTCGCCAATGGACTGCAGAGCCGTGGTTGAAGCGCAAACCGCAGAGGGGTGAACGGCACCTGCCTGGTTCTCAGCCTGGTCCGAACAAGAACGGTCGCAAATGGTGAACGCAACAGGTGGCAAGCCGATCGGACGGCCGCGCGGTATCGTCGCGCTCGCGATGCGGCGAGCTTCGTGGCCATGACCATCGTTGTGGCGCAGGCGGTGATGATTCTCGCGTCAATTGCCGCGATGCGGATGTCCGAGAAGGAGGGGCTTTGGCTGGTGTTGCTGATTTCCTTTCTGGCATTGCGCGCTGCGCGGGCTGGTGGCGGCCTACGTCATCACGGGGTGGGGCGTATTTCCCGTTCAAGCCCTCGACGGCATCGATGCCGGCCTGCAAAGTGGCGCGAATCCTGAACGGTACCGGCAGGGTCAATGTCGGGCAGGGGGCGGTGATGACGGTACAGGGCATCGGTGGCTCGCTCAGCCCGGCCATTGGCGGCTGGATTGCACAGAAGCTTGGCTATCCCGCCGCCTCTATGATCCTGGGGAGTTTTGCGCTTGGATCGATCCTGATCTGGCTTTCGTTTGCGCAGTTGCTGAAGCCGGCCCTGTCTGCAAGTTCGTCCCAGCCCGAAGCGCCAGCCGTTCCGGTGACCGCGGCCTGATCGCGCAGGCGCGTCGTTTTTCAACCTTGTTGTTTCTCGAATTAGAGCGGTGTTGCAGGTGGATCATAACGTTCTGATTTGGGGCATCGTCGGGCTTGCCACGGCGGGGGTCATTGTCCGGCCGTTCGCGCTGCCCGAAGCGATCTGGGCCGTCGCCGGCGCGGCGCTGATCGTGCTGCTGCAACTGCTGTCGCCGCACGATGCGCTATCGGGAATCGCCAAGGGCACCGATGTCTATCTGTTCCTGATAGGCATGATGCTGTTGTCAGAGGTCGCGCGTCTCGAAGGGTTGTTCGACTGGCTCGCAGCGCTCGCCGCCAACCGTGCCAAGGGATCGCCGACGCGATTGTTCCTGCTGATCTATCTGGTCGGGACCGTGGTGACGATCTTTCTGTCCAATGATGCGACCGCCGTGGTGTTGACGCCCGCCGTTGCTGCGGCTGTAAAGGCCGTCAAGGCTGAGAAGCCGTTGCCGTACCTTTTGATCTGCGCGTTCATCGCCAACGCGGCCTCGTTCGTGCTTCCGATCTCGAACCCGGCGAACCTGGTGATCTACGGCGCCCACATGCCGCCGCTGCTGCAGTGGCTGCCGCGCTACTTGCTGCCGTCGATCCTGTCCATCCTCGTCACCTATCTGGTGCTGCGCTGGACGCAGCGCGATGCGCTGCGGCAGACGATCGAAAGTGAAATGACGGTGCCGAAGCTTTCGCTCGGCGGCAAGGTGGCGGGCCTTGGGATCGTCGCCACGGCGGTCGTTCTGCTGGCGGCCTCGGCGAAGGACCTGCAGCTCGGACTGCCGACCGCGATCGCCGGCGCGGCGACCGCGACGATCGTCCTGATCGTCGGACGCCGGTCGCCGTGGCATGCCGTGAAGGATATTTCCTGGGGCGTGCTGCCGCTGGTGGCCGGGCTGTTCGTTCTGGTCGAAGCGCTCGACAAGTCCGGGCTGATCGCCAGTATCGCAGCGCTGCTGCGAAGTTCGGCGCAGGGCTCGATTGCCGGCGCGGCCTGGGGTGCCGGCGTGGCGATCGCGGTGGGGTCGAACCTGGTGAACAACCTTCCCGCCGGCCTGATCGCCGGAAGCGCGGTTCAGAGCGCCGACATTCCCGACCAGATCACGCGGGCCATTCTGATCGGCGTCGATCTCGGTCCGAACCTGTCGGTGACCGGATCGCTGGCGACGATCCTGTGGCTCAACGCGCTGCGGCGCGAAGGCCTGTCGGTGAGCGCGGGAGCGTTCCTGAAGATCGGCGTGCTGGTGATGCCGCCAGCGCTGCTGGCGGCGATCGGCGCATCGTTGCTGTTCGGCTGAGTCCGGTCGCTTGTCCGGCTACAGCGTCACCACGATCTTGCCGAGGTGCTGGTTGGCGTCCATGTGGGCGAAGGCGGCGCCGATCTCGGCGAAGGGATAGATCTTGTCGATCGGCAATTGGAGCTTGCCGGATTCCACCGCGGGCCAGATGTCGGCGCGCACCGCGCTGAAGATGTCGCGGATTTCCTGCACCGAGCGGGTGCGGAAGGTGACGCCGATATACTGGATGCGGCGAGCGGCGTGCAAATCGAAATTGAAATCGCCATGCGTGCCGCCGAGCCGACCGACATTGACGATGCGGCCCATCACCTTGGTCGCCTTCAGGTTCTGGTTGGCGACCGGGCCGGAGATCTGGTCGATGATCAGGTCAACGCCTTCGCCATTGGTCGCCTTCAATACCTGATCGACCCAGCCGGGATCCCTTGAATCCACCGCGAGGTCGGCGCCGAATTCATGCAGCCGGTCGCGGCGCGCGGGGTCGGTCGACGAGCCGATCACCAGCTTCGCGCCCTTGAGCTTGGCGATCTGCATCGCCATCAGGCCGACACCTGAGCTGGCGCCCTGGATCAGCACCGACTGGCCGGCCTGCAACCCGCCATTGGTCACCAGCGCATTGTGCATGGTGCTGAGCGCGACGGGCAGAGTGGTCGCCTGCTCAAAGCTCATGTTGGCGTTGGACGGGATGTGAAACAGCCGGCCGTGATCGGCCAGCGTGTACTCGGCAAACGCCGCGCCGCCCGAGCCCATCACGCGGTCGCCGACCGCAACGCCCCGGGCGTCCGGTCCGAGTTCTGCGACCTCGCCCGCCCATTCCATGCCGAGCACGGTGCCGACGCCGCCGGCGCTGCCGTGGACATGGCCTTTGGTCATGCCGAGGTCGGCGCGGTTGAGGCCGTTCGCGCGCACGCGGATCAAAACCTGGGTACCGGTGGGGGAGGGCTTTGCGATATCGGCGATCACTGCGCCATCGGCGCCGTAGACATAGGCTTTCATCAGTCTCGGTCTTTCATCGTCATTCTGGTTTCGGCTGGGATTATTCGGCGGCCTGCCGCTGGCCGCCCGACAGCATGGCTTCCAGCCGCGCGCGGATGATGCTCTCGGCATCGCGCATGATGCGCGATACCAGTTCGCCGCAGGTGGGGATGTCATGGATCAGGCCCTGCACCTGGCCGGCCGACCAGATGCCGTCCTCGGCGTCGCCGGTGGCGTAGACGAGCTTGCCGCGGGCGCCGGCGACTAGTTCGCGGACCTGCTCGAAGGTCGCGCCTTCCTTCTCCAGCGCCACCACCTGCTGGCTCACCGCGTTCTTCGCTACGCGCGAGGTGTTGCGCATGGTGCGGAAGATCAGTTCAGTCTCGCGCTCGTCATTGGCGACGATGCGCTCCTTCACGTTCTGATGGATCGGGCTCTCCTTGGTGCACATGAAGCGTGTGCCCATGTTGATGCCTTCGGCGCCGAGTGCCAGCGCCGCCACCAGGCCGCGGCCGTCGCCGAAGCCGCCCGAGGCAATCATCGGGATTCTGATCTTATCGGCGGCGGCCGGAATCAGGATCAGGCCCGGCGTGTCGTCCTCGCCGGGATGGCCGGCGCATTCGAAGCCGTCGATCGAGATCGCATCGACCCCCATCCGCTCCGCCGACAGCGCATGGCGCACGCTGGTGCATTTGTGGATGACGATGACGTTGTGCTTCTTGAATTCGGTGACGTGTTCCTGCGGCTTGTTGCCGGCAGTCTCGACGATCCTGATGCCGCTCTCGATGATGGCGGCGCGGTATTCCGCATAAGGCGGCGGCTTGATCGAGGGCAGGATGGTCAGGTTGACGCCGAACGGCTTGTCGGTGAGGTCGCGGCAGCGCGCGATCTCCTTGGTCAGGTCTTCGGGCGTGGGCTGTGTCAGGGCGGTGATCATGCCGAGCGCCCCGGCATTGGCGACGGCTGCGACCAGCTCGGCGCGTCCGACCCACTGCATCCCGCCTTGCACGATCGGGTGTTCGACGCCGACGAGTTCGGTAAAGCGCGTCTTGATCATGGTGTCTCCCGGACATTTCCCCGGCGCACGGACGGCGCCCGATTATTGTTTTATCTTGGGAGGGAGGATGCCGCCCCGATCGGGGAATGTCCATCGGGCGCGCGCCGGCACGCCATGCGCAAATGGCGGTTGCGCGGGGGATGTCATTCCGGGATGCGCGTCGGTCGGCGAGGCCGGCGGACGTGCAGACGGGGAACCTCGAGATGTTCATCTACTATTTCGGGATTCCGGGGCGCGCGAGCCATGCTCGCGCGCCCCGGAAGGACAATTTGGATCAGGCGACCGCGGACTCTTTCGCCTCGATATCGTCATGCTCGAGCGCGGTGCTGATGTCCCGGATGCTGACGACGCCGATCAGGGTGTACTCGTCGATCACCGGCACGTGCCGGATGTGGTTCTTGTTCATGAGATGGCGAACGTGTTCGAGCGTGTCGCTGGAGTGGCAGGAGATCAGCTGCTGCACCGAGATCAGGTTGGATACTTTGAGGGCGAGGCCGGCCGCGCCATGTTCGGCGACCGCACGCACCACGTCGCGCTCCGAGAACATGCCGACCGCGGTATTGCCTTCTGTCCGGCAGACATCCTTGACGACGAGGGCACTGATATTGCCGGCACGCAGTAACTGGGCGGCGATCGCGACCGTTTCATTCATGCGGACCGTGGCGATGCGGGTGCTCTTGTTGCGCAGAACGTCTCCGACTTTCATGGCAGCCTCCCTGGCGTCAGTGGTGTAAAGTCCCTGGGTTCAGGACTGTTATTGTCCTAATACTGGTATACGTTATGCCAACTGTCAACGTCGTCGTTGGCACTAAATCGGCAATTAAGTGTCAGTATTTCTGACTTTATCGCGCAACGGCGGTTACTGCCTTGGTGCGAATATCGCCTTCACGGCGTCTCTGGCATGCCAGATCAGGGCAAGAAAAAGGGGCGCATTGCAATGCGCCCCTTGGCCGAAAAACGGATCGTTACGCCGTCTTTGCACTTGCCGCGGCGGTATCTGCCGACTGAGCCTCGTTGCCGAAAATGAAGCTGCGTCGCATCGGCTTGATCACGAACAGCGCCAGCAACGCCGCGGTGGCATTCAACACGACGGCGATCACGAACACCGCCTGCCAGCCGTAGTGTGCGGCTATGAGGCTCGCCACCGGCACGAGCAACGCTGCCGTGCCCTTGGCGGTGTACAGCATGCCGTTGTTGGTGGCCGCATACTTGGCGCCGAAGGTGTCGCCTGATGTCGCCGGGAACAGACTGTAGATTTCGCCGAATACGCCGAAATAAACCGCGGTCGCCAGCACGAAGACGACGGGATTGTTGCCGTAGGCAGACAGTATCAGCAGCATCACGGCTGCGGTTCCGAAGGCGATGAACATGGTGTATTCGCGACCGATCGTGTCGGACACCCAGCCGAAGATCGGTCGGCCGAAGCCGTCGAAAATCCGGTCGAGCGAGATCGCGAAGGTGAGTGCGGCCATCTGGAAGCCGAGCAGGCTGACCGGGACATTGTCGATCTTGAAGTCCTTGGCGATCGGCGCGATCTGAGCCGCAGTCATCAGACCGCCTGCGGCGACCATCACGAACACCAGATACATCACCCAGAAGATCGGAGTACGCAGCACTTGCGGCGGGGTGAAGTCGATCCTGGTCTGCGGAAGGTGGAGTTGCTTCTTCTTCGCCGGCATCGCATGCAGCGGCTTGCGCATGAAGAATGCGAGGATGAAGACGATGACCCCCTGGCCGATGCCGAAGGTGAAGAAGGCGTGCTGGTAGCCGCTGGCGGCGATCATGTTGGCGATCGGCACGACGGTGATCGCAGCGCCCGCGCCAAAGCCGGCGGCGGTGGCGCCGGCGGCGAGACCGCGCCGGTCCGGAAACCACTTGAGCGCATTGCCGTCACAGGTGCCGTAGACGGAACCGGCGCCGATGCCGCCGATGATCGCGCCAGCGTAGAGCATGGCCAGCGAGTCGGCATAGGAGTTCAGGATCCATGCCAGGGTGATCATCACGCCGCCAAACATGATGACGGCGCGCGGACCATACTTGTCAACGAACCAGGCCTCGACCGGCACCAGCCAGGTTTCGACGACGACGAACAGGGTGAAGGCCAGCTGGATCGCGGCACGGCCCCAATGATACTTGGCGTCGATCGGATCGACGAACAGCGTCCAGCCGTATTGCAGGTTGGCGATCATCGCCATGCAGACGATGCCCATGACAAGCTGGATCCAGCGGAAGTTGCCTGAAATGGTGGGTGTAGTCGCGTCGGTTTGTGAAATCATAAGACCTCCCGTTGCGCGCTTCTTTTCGCGGCGTATTGCCGCAAGGTTGTGACTTATTGTCGCAAGCGTCGCCGGCGGAGACTGGTATATTATATTCCACTACGCAAGCCCGTCTTGGACTTAGTTATGATGCGGCGCAGCATGGCGCGCGCGACCGTAGTGCCGGGGCGCAGCGCGCTTACCCCGATCCCTCCCGGATGTTGCCTGTCAGGAGCGCACCTTTCGGCGACGTATCCGCAAAAAGAAACGCCCGACCTTTCGGCCGGGCGTTCATGGAGGTGCGTGAGTTGCAGTCTAGGCGGCCAGCGCCTTGCTGACCACCGATTTGCGCCACGGCTTGAGCACGAACAGCGCCAGCAGCGAGGCCAGGATGTTGGCGCCGGCGGCGATCAGGAACACGTTGTCCCATGTCCCCGACGACTGCTGCATGTAGTTCGCGACCGGCACCAGCAGCGCTGCCGTGCCCTTCGCGGTGTAGAGCAGGCCGGCATTGGTGGTGGCGAACTTCGAGCCGAACGTGTCGGTGCAGGTCGAGGGGAACAGTGAGTAGATCTCGCCCCATGCAAAGAACACGAAGCCGGAGAGCAGCACGAACCACAGCGGATCGTGGCCCCACATGTACAGCAAATAGATGCCGACGCCTTCCATGCCGAAGGCGATGAACATGGTGTTCTCACGGCCGATCTGGTCGGAGATCCAGCCGAAGAACGGCCGGGTCAGACCGTTGAGGACGCGGTCGATGGTGGCGGCGAAAGTCACGGCCGTCATCGTCATGGCCATCAAGGTGACCGGCACGTTGTCGATCTTCCAGTCGGCGGCGATCGGCTTCAGATTCGCCGTCACCATCAGGCCGCCGGCACCGACGATCACGAACATGAAGTACATCAGCCAGAAGATCGGATGGCGGATCACTTCGGTCGGGGCGTAGTTGCGGCGGGTCTGGATCACATTGGCGTTCACAGTGACGGCCGGCACCTGGCCGGGCTTGGGCGAAAACAGGAAGAAGGCGAGGATCACGATGATCAGGCCCTGGCCGAGACCGAAGTACAGGAAGGTAGTCTGGAAGCCCGAGCCTGCGATCATCGCCTGGATCGGCGCCACGGTCAGCGCGGAGCCGGCGCCGAAGCCGGCGGCGGTGATGCCGGCCGCTAGGCCGCGCTTGTCGGGAAACCACTTCAGCGCGTTGCCGACGCAGGTGCCGTAGACGCCGCCGGCGCCGATGCCCGCCACGATCATGCCGAGGTAAAAGCCGTTTAGCGTCTCAGCCTGCGCGTTGATCGCCCAGCCGATGCCGCACAGGATTCCGCCGACCAGCACGACCAGCTTCGGGCCGTATTTATCGACAAACCAGCCTTCGATCGGCACCAGCCAGGTCTCGAACAGCACGAACAGCGTGAACGCTCATTGGATCGAGGCGCGGTCCCAGCCGAATTTTTTCTGAATATCGGGGACGAAGAACGTCCAGCCATATTGGTAGTTGGCAATCATCACCATCGCGCCGACGCCGATGGCCAATTGGGTCCAGCGATACGCGTCACTTACCCGCGCGGCCGCCGGAGTCGCTCCGTGAACTGCATCCGTCATAGTTTTCTCCCGAGGCGCCATTCTGTTTTTTGCAGCGCTACTTCGGGTAGTTTGGTATATGATATGCCAGTAGACAAGCGAAATTTTGCCAGTTTGTCGCAGTAATGTTGCGCTCGCTGTACTGCAGCATTGCGCAAAAGAAAAGCCGGCGGATCAACCGCCGGCTTTGTACCTGGAGGAGTGTAGCAGTGCTACCCGGCGGCCTGAGGCGTCGTCGTCCGCAGCCGCGAAATACCGTTCTGGATCACCGACCAGAACAGAGCGATCAGGCCGAGGATCATGATCGAGCTGACCAGCGTGTTGGAGAAGAATATGCCGAGCGAGCCCTGCGATCCCAGCAGCGATTGCCGGAACGCTTCCTCCGCCTTGTCGCCCAGCACGATCGCCAGCACCAGGGGCGCGAGGGGATAGTTGCACTTCTTCAGCGCGTAGCCGATCAGGCCGAATACCAGCATCATCACCACGTCGAAGGTCGAGTTGTGGACCGAGTAGGCGCCGATCGCGCACAGCACCAGGATCAGCGGCGCGATGATGCTGAACGGCACCCGCAGGATCGCGGCGAACAGCGGCACGCAGGTCAGCACCACGATCAGGCCGACGAGGTTGCCGAGATACATCGAGGCGATCAGGCCCCAGACGAACTCCTTCTGCTCGACGAACAGCATAGGGCCGGGCTGCAGACCCCAGATCAGCAACCCGCCGAGCAGCACCGCTGCGGTCGGCGAGCCCGGCACGCCGAGCGACAGCATCGGCAGCAAGGCCGCGGTGCCGGCGGCGTGTGCGGCGGTCTCCGGCGCGATCACGCCCTCGATCTCGCCCTTGCCGAAATTGTGGCCTTGTTTCGAGACACGCTTGGCGATGCCGTAGCTCATGAACGAGGCGGGCGTGGCGCCGGCCGGCGTGATGCCCATCCAGCAGCCGATCACGCAGGAGCGCAGCGACGTCATCCAGTAGCGCGGCAGCGACTTCCAGGTCTTGAGCACGATGCGCAGGTCGATCTTGGCCTTGCCGCCGGGGAAGCTGAGACCTTCCTCCATCGTCAGGAAGATTTCGCCGAGGCCGAACAGGCCGATGACGGCGATCAGGAAGTCGAAGCCGTTGAGCAGTTCGTGCGAGCCGAAGGTCAGACGCAACTGGCCGGTGATGGAGTCGAGGCCGACGGCGGCCAGCGCGAAGCCGATCATCATCGCCGCAATGGTCTTGAACGGTGGCTCCTTGCTTAGCCCGACGAAACTGCAGAAGGCGAGGAAGTAGACCGCGAATTTCTCCGCAGGCCCGAATTGTAGCGCGAAGCTCGCCACCAGCGGCGCCACCAGCGTGATCATGATCACGGCGAACAGCGCGCCGACGAAGGAGGAGGTGAAGGCAGCGGTGAGTGCTTCGGCGGCCTTGCCCTGCTGGGCCATCGGATAACCGTCGAAGGTCGTCGCCACCGACCAGGGTTCGCCCGGTATGTTGAACAGGATCGAGGTGATCGCACCTCCGAACAACGCGCCCCAGTAGATACAGGACAGCATGATGATCGCCGAGGTCGGCGGCATGCTGAAGGTCAGCGGCAGCAGGATGGCCACGCCGTTGGCGCCGCCGAGCCCCGGCAACACGCCGATCACCACGCCGAGCACAATGCCCAGGATCATCACGGCGATATTGAACGGTTGCAGGGCGACGGCGAAGCCCTGGAACAGATTGGCGATTTCTTCCATATCGAATTTCCCCCGAAAACTTATGCAGACGCTTGTTACAGACCGAGCCAGTCCTCGATCGGTCCCTTGGGCAACGGCACCAGGAACCAGCGTTCAAAGATGAAATAGGTGACGATCGGCATGCCGAGCGCGATGCCGGCGATCAGCGGCCATTCGTACTTGCCGAGCCAGCGCATGAACCAGCCGATGAAGATCATCGAGGCCAAATACAGGCCGATGAACGGCATCGACGCGACATAGATGGCGGTCGGGATCACGACGCTGAAGACCTGACGCAATTGACCCCATTCGGCGAACAGGCTGCTGTCCTCGTCGCGCCTCGTGTTCCAGAGATTGATGGCGCTGGACACGATGATGAAGAGCCCGACATAGAACGGGAAGAAGCCGGCGCGCGGGCCTTCCGCGCCCCAGTTGATGCCGGCCTTGACGCTGCCGTACACGACGATGGCGCCGAACAGGCCGATCACCAGAGTGACGCCGGATTCGACGGCCTTGTGAGTCGGGCCTGCATTGCGTGAATGTTGCGCTGTCATGGAAACTCCAGGTCTTGAATCTGAGGCTTGAATCGAAAGTCTTGAAATCGTGTGGCTGCCCGGGCCTGGCCATTGCCAGGCGCCGGGGATGTTCGCGGAACGATCAGTACGTCTCGATCAGTGGTGCTGATCAGTTACCTTGTGCGAGGAAGCCGGCTTCCTTCATCAGCGTCTCGTGACGCTTCTCTTCCTTCTCGACCCAGCCGGAATAGTCGCCGCCGGTCATGAAGGTGGTGTTGAAGGCGCCGTTCTTCATCAGGTCCTGCCACTCCGGCGTGGCACGGATCTTCTTGAACAGTTCGACGTAATATTCGACCTGGTCCTTGGTCGCCTTGGGCGACATGAAGATGCCGCGCAGCATGACATATTCGATGTCGAGCCCCTGCGACTTGCAGGTCGGAATGTCCTTCCACGCCTTGCCGTCGGCGACCTGCTCGTCATAGTTCATCGGCTTGCTGTCGAACACGCAAAGCGGACGCACCTTGCCGCCGCGCCACTGTGCGACGGCCTCGATCGGATTGTTCACGGTGGCATCGACGTGGTTGCCGACCAGCTGCACCGCGACTTCGCCGCCGCCCTTGTACGGGATATAGGTGAGCTTGCTGCCGATGGCCTTTTCGAAGGCGACGGTGATGATCTGGTCTTCCTGCTTCGAGCCGGTGCCGCCCATCTTGATCGAGCCGGCCGGTGCGGCCTTCACGGCTGCGATGAATTCCTTGGTGTCCTTGTACGGCTTGTCGGCATTGACCCAGAGCACGAACTCGTCGAGCGCCAGCATCGCGACGGGCGTGAGGTCTTTCCAGTTGAACGGAATGCCGGTGGCGAGCGGCGTCGTGAACAGGTTCGACAGCGTGATGATGATCTTGTGCGGATTGTTGTTGGCGGTCTTGAGGTCGAGGAAGCCTTCGCCGCCGGCGCCGCCCGACTTGTTGATCACGACGAGTGGCTGCTTCATCAGATTGTGCTTGGTGACGATGCCCTGAATGGTGCGCGCCATCTGGTCTGCGCCGCCGCCTGTGCCGGCCGGGATGACGAATTCCACCGGGCGTACCGGCTCCCAGGCCGCAACGGCCGGGCCGGCAATCGTCGCCAGGCATGACGCGACGGCGCCAATCGCGAGACAAGAGGCAGAACGTTTCATGTTTCTCTCCCATTCGTTTTGATCGCGTCGATCGTGCGTCGACTTTCAATCGTGGTGTACTAGCGAAGGAATTCCTTTGGTAAGCGAGGCGGCGAGCGCAGAGGCGCGTCGTCGCAGTCCAGCTTGGAGTGGAGTATTCTGCCGAACAAGTTAGCTGTTCGGCCAATCGGCGAAAATGTGAGGTCGGGTGCTTGCATCATGGCAATTGCGGCAGCAGCCCTGTGCGGGTCTGTCGGCCATCATCCTCCCAGGTATGCTTTCATTTAAACGCGAAGCATTACCTAGCGCTCACTTTGGTATGCGATATGCCAAGCCGCAAGCGGTTAGAGTAGTTAAACGCGGGACGGGCTGAAATGCCGCAGGCGGAAACAATCCCTATGCGCGCAAAAAAAATGGCCCCGGAAAAATCCGGGGCCAGTCTGGGAGGAAACAGTCTGATGACGCGGTCACGCGTCGTCAGATAATCCGTTGATCAAAGACCGAAATAGGGCAGGTCGGCATTGCGTACCGAGATCCGGGCGCTGCTCATCAGCAGGCGGTCGATCTGCGCCATCAGGCGGCTGAACAGAGTGGTGGAAGGCGTGAGGCCGAGCGAAGCAGTGTTGGACATGATCGATCCCTCAGTTTGGCGCCGGGGCGCCGTGTTCGTCTGAGGGCTAATCTACGTATACCAGATGCCACCAACAATGCGTTTGTTTGCATGGCAGCATGAAATTTTTTGCAGTGCAAAATCAATCGATTTGATTTTCTTATCAAAGTTCCACGCAAAAGGCCGCCGGGGATACCGGCGGCCTGTGATGTCAAAGCCAATATGGCGTTCGCTTACTCCGCGGCCACCTTACGCGGCGGATCGAGAGCGCCGGAGTCGTGGATTTCGGCAACTTGGTGGTCGCTGAAGCCGAGCACCTGGCGCAGGATCTCGTCGGTGTGCTCGCCGAGCAGCGGCGAGCGGGTCACTTCGGTCGGGCTATCGGACATCTTGATCGGGTTGCCGACCGAGAGGTACTTGCCGCGCTCGGGATGGTCGACCTCGACCACGGTGCCGGTCGCGCGCAGCGACTGGTCCTCGGCGAGTTCCTTCATCGACAGGATCGGGCCGCACGGGATGTCATCTTCATTCAGGATGTCCATCGCCTCGAACTTGGTCTTGGTCATCGTCCACTGTTCGATGCGCGCGAAGATCTCGTTGAGCTTGGGCAGCCGCACCGCGGGCTTCGAGTAGGCCGGGTCGGTCTTCCAGGTGGGTTCGCCGATCACGTCGCAGATCTTCTCCCACACCGGCGCCTGGGTGATGAAGTAGATGTAGGCGTTGGGGTCGGTCTCCCAGCCCTTGCACTTCAGGATGCGGCCGGGCTGGCCACCGCCGGAATCGTTGCCGGCGCGCGGCACGGCGTCGCCGAACGGAATGCCTTCGCCGAACTGGCTGTATTCCTTGAGCGGGCCATGCGCGAGGCGCTGCTGGTCGCGCAGTTTTACGCGCGAGAGATTCAGCACGCCGTCCTGCATGGCGGCGGTGACCTTCTGGCCGCGGCCGGTGACGGTGCGCTGATAGAGCGCGGTGACGATGCCGAGCGCCAGATGCAGGCCGGTGCCGCTGTCGCCGATCTGCGCGCCGGTGACCAGCGGCAGGCCGTCGCGGAAGCCGGTGGTCGAGGCTGCACCACCGGTGCACTGCGCGACGTTCTCGTAGACCTTGCAGTCCTCATAGGGACCGGGGCCAAAGCCCTTGATCGAAGCGACGATCAGTTTCGGGTTGATCTCCTGGATCTTCTCGAACGAGAAGCCCATACGGTCGAGCACGCCGGGGCCGAAGTTCTCGACCAGCACGTCGCAGGACTTCATCAGCGCGATCAGCACTTCCTTGCCCTTGGGGTTCTTGGTGTCGAGCGTGATCGAGCGCTTGTTGTGGTTCAGCATGGTGAAATACAGGCTGTCGACGTTGGGGATATCCTGCAACTGGCCGCGGGTGATGTCACCGACGCCCGGTCGCTCGACCTTGATCACGTCGGCGCCAAACCACGCCAGCAGCTGCGTGCAGGTAGGTCCGGACTGGACGTGGGTGAAATCGAGAATGCGAACGCCCTTCAGCGCCTGTGTCATGGTCTTGCTCCGTAGTCTATGGTTGCCGCGCGGGCAGAAAGAACAGGGACGGGGCCTTGCGACCCCGTCGTTGAAACAGATTATTTCTTCTTTTTCAGCACGCTCTGCGGATTGAGGTTGCCGATGCGGCCGCTCTCGCTGCCGGCGGCCGGGTCGATCACCGCATTGATCAGCGTCGGCTTGCCCGAATCCATGGCGTTGTTGACGGCGCGCTTGAGTTCGTCCGGCGAAGTCACGTTGACGCCGACGCCGCCGAAGGCCTCCATCATCTTGTCGTAGCGCGCGCCCTTGACGAACACGGTCGGGGCCACGTCCTCGCCGCCGGTCGGATTGACGTCGGTGCCGCGGTAGATGCCGTCATTGTTGAAGACGACGATGCAGACCGGCAGATTGTAGCGGCAGATGGTTTCGACCTCCATGCCGGAGAAGCCGAACGCGCTGTCGCCTTCCACCGCGAGCACCGGTTTGCCGGTCTCGATGGCGGCGGCGATGCAGTAGCCCATGCCGATGCCCATGATGCCCCAGGTGCCGACATCGATGCGCTTGCGCGGCTTGTACATGTCGATAATGCCGCGGGCGAGATCGAGCGTGTTGGCGCCTTCATTCACCAGCATGGCATCGGGACGTTCTGCGATGATGGTGCGCAGCACGCCGAGCGCGCCGTGGTAATCCATCGGCGAGTTGTTGTTCATCAGGCGCGGCGCCATTTTCGAAATGTTGTCGTCGCGCTTCTTGGTGATGGCGCCGGTCCAGTCGGTGGACGGCTTCGTCCAGCCCTTGCCGATGCCATCGAGGAGGGCCGCGACGCAGGAGCCGATATCGCCGACCACGGGCGCGACGATCTCGACGTTGGAGTCCATTTCCTTCGGCTCGATGTCGATCTGGATGAACTTCTTGGGCGTATCGCCCCAGCTCTTGCCCTTGCCGTGCGACAGCAGCCAGTTCAGGCGGGCGCCGATCAGCATCACCACGTCGGCGTCCTTCAGCACCGTCGAGCGCGCCGCACCCGCGCATTGCGGATGGGTGTCGGGCAGCAGGCCCTTGGCCATGCTCATCGGCAGGAACGGAATGCCGGAGGTCTCGACCAGCGCCTTGATGGCGTCGTCGGCCTGCGCGTAGGCCGCGCCCTTGCCGAGAATGATCAATGGGCGCTTGGCGCCCTTCAGCACGTCGAGCGCGCGCTTGATCGAATCCGGTCCGGGGATCTGCGCCGGCGCGGCGTCGATCACCTTGACCAGCGACTTCTGGCCGAGGCCGGCGTCCATCACCTGGCCGAACAGTTTGGCGGGCAGATCGAGGTAGACGCCGCCCGGACGGCCGGACACTGCGGCGCGGATCGCGCGGGCCACCGCAATGCCGATGTCGGCGGCGTGCAGCACGCGGAACGCGGCCTTGCACAGCGGCTTGGCGATCGCGAGCTGGTCCATCTCCTCATAGTCGCCCTGCTGCAGATCGACGATCTCGCGCTCCGACGAACCGGAGATCAGGATCATCGGGAAGCAGTTGGTGGTGGCATGCGCCAGCGCGGTGAGGCCGTTGAGGAAGCCGGGTGCCGACACCGTCAGGCAGACGCCGGGCTTCTTGGTGAGGTAGCCGGCGATCGAGGCGGCATAGCCGGCGGCCTGTTCATGGCGGAACGAGAGCACGCGGATACCCTCGGCCTGCGCCATGCGGCCGAAGTCGGTGATCGGGATGCCCGGCACGCCGTAGATCGTGTTGAGGCCGTTCAGCTTGAGCGCGTCGATGATCAGATGAAAGCCATCCGTCAGGTCCTGCTCAACTTCCGGGGCGGCGACTGCAATGCTCTGAACCGTAGCGGACATTCCGCGTTCTCCCTGTACTTTTTTTGATGCGACGTGTTGTTGTCAGCGTGTGCGTGGATACGAAATCGGTGGGCTTCTTTCAGGAAGCCTTGATGTCGGAAGGCTTGGTGAACAGCTCCTGGCCGTGGGCCTCGACATAGGCCGCCAGCCCCAGCGTGTGATCGCGCGCGCGCTTTTCCGCCAGTTCGGTGTTGCGCTCCTCGAGCGCCTCGATGATCGCCAGATGCTCGGGCAGGGAGGTCGCGGTGCGGTCGGTGCGACCGATCGTGAGCTGCCGGTACCCGCGCACATGCAGAAGAATGTCGTTGGTCATGTCGACCAGCACCGGCGATTCGCTGAGCGAGATCAGCGCCTGGTGGAAAGCGATGTTGGCTTTGGAATATTCCTCGACGTGATCCTGCGGTAGCCGGTCCTTGCCGAAATCCTTGAAGAAGTCGCGCAGCGCCGAGATGTCCTTCTTGCGCGCGGTCGTCGTGATCAGCCGCGCGGCCATGCTTTCCAGCGCCGCCCATGCGCGGATCATGTCGACGATCTCGACCTTGGTCCGTCTGACTACCACGATGCCCCGGCGCGGCATCGTCTTGACGAAACCATCCTGTTCCAGCATCGCGATCGCTTCGCGGATCGGCGTGCGGCTGACGCCGAGGCGTTCCGACAAAGCGCGCTCGTCGAGCATCACCGGATCGGCGGTGGTGTAGATATCCATTTTGAGAATGGCTTCTTTCAAGGCATCGTAGGCCTTGTTCTTGAAACTCGTCTCGGGCGCGATCCGGACGATCGCGATATCTGCCTCAGCCATTGTTGTCCGCGCCTTGGTTGGTTTTCGAGCGGGCATGAATCATCTCCATCGGGAGACGTTCCTATAACAGAATAAATAGTGCCAGATTTTTGGCATACCAAATACCACGGTGTCAAGCTTCCGGCGATTTCGGCAATTGTGCAGTGCGCACCGCCTTGACAAGCCTGTTTCTGGCATACCAAATGCCATCAATCACGTCTCGACTGAAACAGACGTCAAGGAGAGGAAGCCATGTCCCCAACGAATCTCGCCAAGCAGGTTGCCGCGCCGTCCGCGAAAGAAACCGTTCGCAAAGTTCTCGACGCCGTCAAAGCCGACGGCCGCACCAGCTTGACCGCGCCGGAAGGCAAGCTGGTCTGCGACGCCTACGGCATTCCGGTGCCCGGTGAAGGCGTGGCGAAATCCGCTGCCGAAGCCGCCAAGATGGCCGAAGGCATGGGCTTTCCGGTGGTGATGAAGATCGTCTCGCCGGATATCCTGCACAAGACCGAAGCCGGCGGCGTCATTGTCGGCGTCAAGTCCGCTGACGAAGCGCTGAAGGCCTACGACACCATTCTGGCCAACGCCAAGAACTATAAGGCCGATGCCAAGATCGAGGGCATCCAGGTCCAGCAGATGCTGATGGGCGGCACCGAGGTGATCATCGGTTCGATCACCGACGGTTCGTTCGGCAAGCTGGTGGCCTTCGGCCTCGGCGGCGTGCTGGTCGAAGTGCTGAAGGATGTGACCTTCCGTCTCGCCCCCGCCACCAATGACGACGCGCTGTCGATGCTCGACGGCATTCAGGCAGCCGAAATGCTGCATGGCGTGCGCGGCGGCGACCCGGCCAACCGCGAGGCGCTGGCCGATATCATCGTCAAGGTTTCCGAACTGGTCAGCGACTTCCCGGAAATGGTCGAGCTCGATCTCAACCCGGTATTCGCGACCAAGAAGGATGCGATCGCCGCCGACGTGCGCATCGTCGTCGACTTCGACTACAAGCCGCGCCCGGCGCCGCGCTCCAACGCCGAAATCGTCACCGCGATGAACCGCATCATGATGCCGCAGGCGGTCGCCGTGATCGGCGCCTCCGCCGAGGACGGCAAGATCGGCAATTCGGTGATGAAGAACCTGATCAACGGCGGCTACAAGGGCGAGATCTATCCGATCCACCCCAAGGCCACCGAGATCATGGGCCGCAAGGCCTACAAGAGCGTCAAGGACGTTCCGGGCGTGATTGACACCGCGGTGTTCGCGATTCCCGCCAAGTTCGTTGCCGGTGCACTGATCGAATGCGGCGAGAAGAAAATTCCCGGCGCCGTGCTGATCCCGTCGGGATTTGCCGAAGCCAACGAGCCGGCGCTGCAGGAAGAGATCGTCGAGATCGGCAAGAAGTACGACGTCCGCCTGATGGGGCCGAACATCTATGGCTTCTATTACACGCCGGCCAATCTCTGCGCGACGTTCTGCACCGCCTATGACGTGAAAGGTTCGGCGGCTCTGTCGTCGCAGTCCGGCGGCATCGGCATGGCGATCATCGGCTTCTCGCGCTCGGCCAAGATGGGCGTCTCGGCCATCGTCGGCCTCGGCAACAAGTCGGACATCGACGAGGACGATCTGCTCGCCTTCTTCGAGCAGGACCCTAACACCAACATCATCGCGCAGCATTGCGAGGATCTGAAGGACGGCCGCGCCTTCGCCGTAGCCGCCAAGCGCGTCTCCAAGATCAAGCCGGTGGTCGTGCTCAAGGCCGGCCGCACCTCGGCCGGCGCCAAGGCGGCGTCGTCGCACACCGGCGCGCTCGCCGGCAACGACAAGATCTATGAGGACGTGCTGAAGCAGTCCGGCGTGATCCGCGCCCGTTCGCTGCGCCAGTTGCTGGAGTTTGCCCGCGGCATTCCAGTGCTGCCGACGCCGAAGGGCGAGAACGTGCTGATCATCACCGGCGCCGGTGGTTCGGGCGTTCTGCTGTCGGATGCGGTGGTCGACAACGGCATGTCGCTGATGACCATGCCGCCGGATCTCGATGCGGCCTTCCGCAAGTTCATCCCGCCGTTCGGCGCGGCCGGCAACCCCGTCGACATCACCGGCGGCGAGCCGCCGATCACCTATGTCAACACCGTGAAGCTCGGCCTCACCGACGACCGCGTGCATTCGCTGATCCTCGGCTACTGGCACACCATCGTCACCCCGCCGATGGTGTTCGCGCGCAACATGGTCGAGATCAAGAACGAGATGAAGGCCAAGGGCATCGAGAAGCCGATGGTGGCCTCGCTCGCCGGCGACGTCGAGGTCGAGGAGGCCGCCGAATATCTCTACCAGAACGGCATCCCGTCTTATGCCTATTCGACCGAGCTTCCGGTGGAAGTGCTCGGCGCCAAGTACAAGTGGGCACGCGGCGCGGGCCTGCTGTAAGCAGCCTTACACCCCACACGAGAGCGCCGCCCAGGAAATCGGGCGGCGTTTTTTGTTCAGAGCTGACCCATCAAGTTGTCATTCCGGGGCGCGACCGGCATAGCCGCGAGCGAACCCGGAATCCGGATGTGTTCAAAATATCTCGGGATTCCGGGATGTGCTCCAATCGGCTTCGCCGCTTGAAGCACATCCCGGAACGACGGCTTTACACAATCACCGGAAGCTCCGCCGCGCCTTCGCGGCCGAAGATGCGCAGATAGCGTTCGATCTCCGCCGGGCTGCCGGTGGTCTTGGCCGGGTTGTCCGACAGTTTCACGGCGGCGCGACCGTTGGCGGAGGTGACCTTGCAGACCAGACTGATCGGATCGAGTGTGTCCAGCCCGCGCGGATGGGCGCCGCGGAAATCGTTGGTGGCCATCGTGCCCCAGCCGAAACTCTCGCGAATCCGGCCGCGGAATTTCTGGTGCAGGTCGATCATCAAATCGACTTCCAGCCCGTCCGAGAACATCGCGCGCTTCTTGCGCGGGTCCTCGCCGCGCGCCGCATACCAGGCAATGATCTCCTCGCCGGCGGCGACCGGTTCCTTTGAGTCCATGCGCATGCCGGTCCAGCCCGCGGCCCACTCCGGCGCATCGCGCAGGAACTGCGTCATGCCGAACGTGTCGGGCAGGATGATCAGCAATTCGCCGTCATAGACTTCCTGCCATTTCGCCAGCACGTCATATTGCGCGCGCTTCAACTCCTCGTCGGTATTGGCCAGGCACGCCGCCACCATCGGCAGTTCGTGCGAGTTGGTGCCGATCGCCTCGAAGGAATGCTTGAAGGCGAGCAGGGCGTTCGACGTGCCGACAAAGGTGCGGCCGAGTTCGTTGGCCATCACGTCGGTGACCCATTCCTGCCACAGGAAGCTGTGCCGCCGCCGCGTGCCGAACTCGGCCAGCCGCAGCTCGGGATGCGCCTGCAGCCGCTGCACCTTGCCCCAGATTTTGGTCTTGGCCTGGGCGTAGAGGATGTCGAGCTCGAACTTGCCGAGCGTGGACATCGCGCAGCGCGTGCGGAGCTCGCTGACGATGGCCAGCGCGTAGATCTCCCACATCGTGACGTCGGCCCACGGGCCCTCGAAGGTCAGCACATACTGGCCGTCGATGGTTTCGAGGTGATAGCCGGGCAACCGGAAGCTGCGCAGATACTCGATATATTCCGGGCGAAAAATATCGCGGCGGCCGTAGAAGCGGTTACCCGCCAGCCAGATCAACTCGTTCTCGCGAAATCGCAGCGTGCGTGCATGGTCGAGTTGCGCGCGCAGCACGGCTTCCGGAATGATCTGGGCGAGGCGCACCGTCTTGGTGCGGTTGATCAGGCCGAAGGTGACGGGAACCTTGGCGTACAGCATCCAGATGAACTGGTGCATCAGGAACTTGTAGAAGTCCGTATCCAGTAACGACCGGATGATCGGGTCGAGTCGGTAATTGTGGTTGTGGACCCGGGTGGCGAAATCCATCATGGCGACGCCAATCCTAGATAGCTGCCGGCAATCGGCAAAGTCGAAGCGGCGTTTTGGCACCGGTGGCGCCGCATCGGCAGATCCACAAAATGGAGGTATCCGCCGGGTTTGTCGATGTCAACGCAGTGGCTGCAATGCGCTGCTGCCACCCGTGATTGCGATCGCCTTCATCGCACGGAAAACTCGGCAACTGGCCCTGATCCTGCATCTGGCAGTGAGTTGACATTTGTATGTGTACCTACAATTCTCATGCGCAAGAGAGCGCCCGTAACCGATCAAGGAACAGCCCATGAAAGTCGTCGATCTCTCCCACGTCATGAATATTCATACGCCCGGCTGGGTCGGTTACGCCGGCAACAAGATGTATTATGCGCAGAACCTGCAGACGCAGATGATCGTCGCGCAGCGGATCGAAACCGCCTTGCACGCCGGCACGCATTTTGACGGCGCGATGCATGCCACCGACGGCCGCAAGGGCGACATGGCGTCGTTGCCGCTGGATTACCTGTTCAACAAGGGCGTGGTGGTCGATATTTCGGATCAGGTCGATGACTGGTCGGTGATCACGCCGGAAATGATCGAGAAGTCAGGCGCCGACATCCGCGAGGGCGACATTCTCATTCTGCACACCGGCTGGCACAAGCACTATGAGGGCCAGCCGCAGCAGGATCTGGTGAAGTACTTCTGCTACCATCCCGGTCCGAACCTCGATACCTTGCACTGGATGCTGGAGAAGAAGATCAAGTGGTTCGGCATGGACACCGGCTCGTGCGACCATTCGATGAACACCTCGATCCGCAACATGCGTCCGGACATCGCGGCTGAATTCACGCGCCGGCACGGCAAGACCCCGGCAGAGTTCTTCGGCAGCTTCGAGTACAAGCACAAGCTGTCCGGCCGTCACGTCACCGCCGACATGTTCCCGTTCCACAACTACGCGTTCCAGGAAGGCTTGCTGCATGCCGAGAATATCGGCGGCGACATCGAGCTGATGCTGAACCAGCGCTGCCTGATCGGTGCGTTCCCGTGGCGCTATGACGGTCTGGAATCCTGCCCGTGCCGCATCCTGTGCTTCACCGACACCGGCGACGTCGGCGTCGAAGCGATGGGCAATGCGGCGAAGGCGATCATGGAGCGGTAGGCGAGCGTTCGCACTTTCTTCCTTCTCCCCTTGTGGGAGAAGGTGGCGCCGCCGAAGGCCGCGACGGATGAGGGGGGGGCAACGAAGTTCAGAGCTTGCGGCTACCCCTCACCCGGCCGCGCTACGCGCGCCCACCCTCTCCCACAAGGGGAGAGGGGAAGAAAGATCTGCGCTCGGTGTTACGTCCGCGCCAGCCGCGCATCCGGTGCATTCGCCTGCAACGTGTTCTGGATCGCCGCGCGCAGCACCGGATAATCCGCCGGCGCCCAGTCGGCGACGCGCACGTCGGCCAGCAACGCGGCCGACTTGCCGAACACGATGATGCGATCGCCGACACTCATCGCTTCCTCGAGCTGATGGGTGATCAGGATCGCGGTCGAGTTGAACTCCCGCGCCAGCGCCACAAAGGTCTTTCGCAATTCGCCGGCGGTGACTTCATCGAGCGCGCTGAAGGATTCATCGGCCAGCAGGATCTCCGGCTGCACGGCGAAGGCGCGGGCTATGGCGACGCGCTGGCGCATGCCACCGGATAGTTCGCGCGGATAGGCGTTGGCGAATTTCTCCAGGCCCAGCCGCTTCAGCCAGTCCATCGCGCGGGTGTGCTGCACGTCCTCGGCGATGCCGATCAGTTCCAGCGGAAGCTTGACGTTGTCGAGTGCGGAGCGCCACGGAAACAGCCGGTCCTGCTGGAAGATGGTAGCGATCTTGCCGCGGAAGGCGTTGAAGTCGTCATACGGCGTCTTGCCGCCGATGCTGATGCGACCGCTGGTCGGATGTTCGAGCCCGATCAAGAGATCGAACAGAGTCGATTTTCCACAGCCGGTCTGGCCGACGATGGCGACCATCTCGCCGGGCTCGATGCGCAATGTCAGTTCGTTGATCGCCACCACCGATTGCCCGGAAGTGGTCTGGCGGAACACTTTTCGCAACTGTGCGATTTCGATCGCGGCGGAAGCACTCATGCCCGCCACCGCAATACGCGGGTCTCAAGCCGGACCAGCAAGGCTTCCAGAATGAACAGCAACACCACGAGCACCAAGGTCCAGGCGAATACATCTGCCACCGAGAACAATTCCTGCGCCACCGAGAGTTGGTGGCCGATGCCGGTGACGGCGCCGACCAGTTCGGCGATCGTCACCACGCGGATCGCCAGACTGAGCGTGATCTTCCAGCTGGTAATCAGGCCCGGCGTGATCGCCGGCAGCATCAGCTTGTGGAAGAACTGCAGCGGCGTCGGCCGAAACGACCGGATCATCTGCCGCAGATCTTTCGACACTTCGCGCATGTTGTCGAGCGCGTCCACCGTGAAGACCGGCGCGCAGACCACCACCAGCACGAAGGCGATGCGGAATTCGACGCCCTTGAACCACAGCACCGCGAACAGGATCCACGACACCACGGGCACCGCCATCAGCACCCGCACCATCGGTCGCAGATATTTCTCCAGGCTTTCGGAGAGATACATCACGATGGCGAAGGCGAGGCCGATCACGAACGACAGCACCAGCGCGCCGATGACGCGCGCCAGCGTGACGGCGACATCCACCGGCGTGATCTTGGTCAGGCTCATGGCGATGCGGCCGAGACCGGGGATCGCGAAGGCCGGAATGCCAAGGGTCGGCGCAAGATAGGACATCACCTGCCACAGGCACAGGAAGATCGCGATCGAGACGATCGCCTCGCGTGGCAGGCTACTGATCAGAGCCGCGCGGCGCGGCTCTCCGAGCGGCGTGGCTGTGCGGACGTCATCAGGGGGCATAGATGATCGCTTCGTCAGGCAGCTTGGGATGGAAGCCCGCCGCGACCGCGCGCTCGAACGTGTCCCAGATACCCTTGCGTTCCGCACCCCATGAAGGCTTGGCGTCGAAGTCCCAGCGCCTGGCGAGCACCGCGTCCTTCAGGATGCCCGGCGGTAGCTTGGCGGTTTCGGTCGCGATGCGGTCGCAGGTATCGGGGTCGCTGATGAGGAACTTGCTGACGTCCTGCAAGGCGGCGAGGAGCATCGCCGGCGCGGTCGCGGTCTTCTTGATGGCGTCTTCGCGCATCGCATAGACCAGCTCCCAGCCGGGAAAGCCGGTGAGCTTCTTCCATTCGTCGTTGGCGTTGAAGATGATCTTCAACGACGGGTCTTCCTTCATCATCATGGTGGCGATCGGCTCGATGATCATCGCGGCCTCGACGCGGCCGGCGGCGAGCTGGGCGCGGGCCACCGCGAAATTCGCGTTCACCAGCGTCAAGTCCTTGGCCATGTCGATCTTGGCGGACTTGGCGATGATCGAGAGGATCTGGAACTGGCCGCTGCCCATATCAGCGGCAAGCTGCTTGCCCTTCAGGTCGGCAAGGCCCTTGATCGCCGGGTCCTTGGTAATGATCACGAGGTCAGCCAACGTCGCGCCGGTGGCGATGATCTGCAACGGCACGCCTTCCAGCCGCAGCTTCTGGAAGTAGGTCGGGCCGCCGATCAGCGTATCGACTTCACCGGTAGCGAGGCCGGCATAGTAAGCCGCGAAGCCCGGATAGACCGTGACGTCGGCTTCAAATCCGTTCCTGGCGTCGAAGCCGCGGGCTTTCATGATGTTGATAATGATCGGCGCGAACACCGGCAGGGTGAGGCTGCCGACCTTGATCTTCGGCTTGGCCTGCGCCAGCGAAGGGGTCGCTAGGGCTGTGCCGGCGAGCGCGAGCGCACTGCCCAATGTAAATGCACGGCGTGATACAATAGTCATCGACACTCTCTCCTGAAGCAGCGGTGCGTTGCAGCGTAACCGGTTTTTCAAGTCCTGGCGGGCCTGCCGAGATTTGTTTGTAAGCAAGCGATATGCCAAAACATAACTCACTAAATCCTCTTGCAGTCGTGGAATAAGCCTACTAGCATTTCGTATGCGTGCAAATGAAATTTGCTGCTACGCAGGAGGCGATGATGCCGCATGTGACGACGCCCGACGGGACCAGGCTCTATTATGAAGAGGCGGGCAAGGGGAGACCCGTTGTTTTCGTCCATGAGTATGCGGGAGATTACCGCACCTGGGAGCCGCAGCTGCGCTACTTCACGCGCTCCCATCGCTGCATCACGCTGAGCCAGCGCGGTTATCCGCCGTCGGACGTGCCGACCGATCCGGCGCGCTACGGCCAGGACGTTGCGCGCGATGATATCATTGCCATTCTTGACGAGCTGAAGATCGAAAAGGCCCACATCGTCGGCCATTCGATGGGCGCTTCCACCGCTTTGCATGTCGGCATCAACTATCCCGAGCGCTGCCTGTCGGTGACGGCGGCGAGCTGCGGCTACGGATCGAGCCCCGATCCCGTCTTCGTCGAGCAGGGCCGTGCCGCATCGCGCGCAACCGCCGAGATGTTCGAGACGGTGGACTTCCCGACCGCCGCTGCCCGCTATGCCGACGGCGCGACGCGGCAGACGCAGAAGAATAAGGATCCGCGCGGCTTTGCCGAATTCGCCAAGATGCTGGCGGACCACTCGCCGGTCGGTCACGCGCTGACGATGCGCGAATTGCAGGCCAAGCGGCCGATGCTGTGGGAGATGGAGAAGGCGCTGAACGCGTTCTCGGTGCCGCTGCTGATCATCGTCGGCGACGAGGACGACTGGTGCCTCGATCCCAGCATATTCCTCAAGCGGGCGGTGCCGACCGCCGGCCTGCTGGTCATCCCGCGCTCCGGCCATACCATTACTTCGGAAGAGCCGGCGGCTTTCAATGCGGCGCTGGCCGAGCTGTTCGCGGCGGTCGCGACCGGCAGCTGGATGTCGCACCGGAAGCCGGCCTGAACCATGAAAACGCCCGGCGATATCCAAATCGATATTGCGGACGGCATTGCGACGTTGCGCCTCGCCAATCCTTCCAGGCGCAACGCGGTGTCATCGGCGATGTGGCAGAAGATTGCAGCCTTCGCGGCCGAGGTGCCGGCGCGCCAGGACGTTCGCGTCGTCATCATTCGTGGCGACGGCGAGCAGATGTTTTCCGCGGGCGCCGATATTTCGGACTTCGCCACCGCGCGATCGGGTGAGGGGCAGGCCCGCGCCTATGACGATCTGGTCGAAAACACCTGCAAGGCGATCGAGGCGATTCCGCAGCCGACCATCGGCATGATCTTCGGCGGCTGCATAGGGGCGGGCTCGTCGGTGGCGGCAAGCTGCGACCTGCGCGTCGCGGCCGACGATGCGTTCTTTGCGGTGCCTGCCGCGAAGCTTGGCCTCGGCTACGATCCTCGCGGCATCACGCGCTTCATCCGCGTGTTCGGCGCGGGCGCAACTAGGCAGGTGCTGTTCACCGCCGATCGGCTGCTGGCGACGCGCGCGCATATGCTGGGCGCCGTGCACGTGGTCGCGCCTGCGAGCGAGGTCGAGGCGAGGGCGATCGCGCTGGCGAAGCAGATCGCCGGCAATGCGCCGCTGACGATCAAGGCCGCGAAGGCCGCCATTCGCGCTCTCGTGACCGACAATTCAGATCTGCTGGCCCTGGCCGAACAATTCTATGCAGCGGCCGACGCCAGCGCCGATTACGCCGAAGGCCGCAAGGCCTTTGCCGAAAAACGACCCCCGGTGTTCACCGGGGGCTGAGCCACCGATCACCGTCATTCATCCCTGCAACAGAAGGAGCTTTACATGGATCTGCAACTCAAGGGCAAATGCGCTCTCGTCACCGGCGGCAGCGAAGGCATCGGCAAGGCGATCGCCATGACGCTGGCCAAGGAGGGCGTCAACGTCGCCATCTGCGCGCGCCGTCTCGAGCCGCTCGAGAAGACCGCCGAAGAAATCCGCAACGCCACCGGCGTGACGGTGGTCGCGATCACCGCCGACCTGACCAAGGACGAAGATGCCAAGAACTTCGTCGAGAAGGCCGCCAAGCAGCTCGGCAGCCTCGACCTGATGATCAACAATGCCGGATCCGCGCCGGGCGGCGTCATCGAGACGCTGACCGAGAAGGACTGGGAGCAGGCGATGCAGCTCAAGTTCATGGGCTATGTGCGCTGCCTGCGTCATGCGCTACCCATCATGGTCAAGCAGGGCGGCGGGCGCGTCGTCAACCTGATCGGCAATGACGGCGTCAAGCCGTCGTACTGGGAGATCGCGCCGGGCGCGGCGAATGCCGCCGGCCAGAATATGACGATGTCGCTCGCCGGTCAGTACGGCCGTCACAACATCTCGTTCTGCGCGGTCAATCCTGGTCCGGTGCGCACCGAACGCTGGGCCGGTCTGGTCACCGCGATGTCGCGCGACATGGGCATTTCCTATGAGGAAGCCGACAAGCTGGCGCCGGCCTCTATCGCGCTCGGGCGCATCGCCGAAGTGGAAGAAGTCGCCACCCTGGTCGTGATGCTGGCATCGCCGCTGGTGCAGATGGCCAATGGTACGATGATCGAGATCGACGGCGGCCAGGACAAGGCGCTGATGGATCGTTTCCGCGATCGCTAGGCAAATGGCGCGTGCGATGGCATTGCTGTCGTGCGCGCTTGACGCTGCAACAGGCACGTTGCAACAAGACGCGGCTTGACAACCAAAGGGGTGCAAAAGATTATTTGCACACATCCTAATTAGAGAGCGCGTCGCGACAGCGCGACGCGTGCAAGACAGAACAGCTGCACGATGTATTCTGCCGCGACATGCGGCTTTCGGGACATTCCTCGATCACAACGGAGTTCGATCATGATGACGGCTCGGCACTTAGGTTCATTCGCACTCGCCGGCGCACTGGCGGTCTCGTTCGGCCAGGCAGCCTTGGCGCAGGGCACGATCAAGATCGGTGAGCTCAATAGCTACAAGACCCAGACCGCCTTTCTCGACCCCTACAAGAAGGGCTGGGAGCTGGCGATCGAGGAAATCAACGCCGGCGGCGGCGTGCTCGGCAAGAAGCTCGAAGTCATCTCACGCGACGACGGCTCGACGCCGGGCGATGCGGTCCGTGTCGCTGACGAACTGGTGACGCGCGAAGGCGTCAACATCATCGCAGGCACCTTCCTGTCGCACATCGGCCTCGCCGTCACCGAATTCGCCGGCAAGAAGAAAGTGTTCTTCCTCGCCTCCGAGCCGCTGACCGACAAGATCACCTGGGCGAACGGCAACAAGTACACCTTCCGGCTGCGCGCCACGACCTACATGCAGGTGGCGATGCTGCTGCCGGATGCTTTGGCCGCCAAGAAAAAACGCTGGGCGCTGGTCTATCCGAATTTCGAATATGGCCAGGCGGCGGCGGCGACCTTCAAGGAAATGATGAAGGCCAAGCAGCCCGACATCGAATTCGTCACCGAGCAGGCGCCACCGCTCGGCAAGGTCGATGCCGGCGCCGTGGCGCAGGCGATCGACGATGCCAAGCCGGACGCGATCTTCAACGTTCTGTTCGGCGCCGACTTCTCCAAGCTGGTGCGCGAAGGCACCACCCGCGGCACCTTCAAGGACCGCACCGTGGTCAGCCTGCTGTCGGGCGAGCCGGAATATCTCGATCCTGTCAAGGAAGAAGCCCCGGTCGGCTGGATCGTCACCGGCTATCCCTGGGACAAGATCAAGACCCCGGACTACACCACCTTCCTCGCCGCATATCAGAAGAAGTACAACGACTATCCGCGTCTCGGTTCGATCGTCGGCTACACCACCATGAAGTCGCTGGCGGCCGGCATCGCCAAGGCGGGCTCGACCGATACCGACAAGCTGATCGCCGCCTTCGAAGGTCTCAAGCTCGACAGTCCGTTCGGTCCGTTCATGTACCGCGCCAGCGATCATCAGGCGACGATGGGCGCTTACGTCGGCAAGATCGCGCTGGAAAACGGCAAGGGCACGATGGCTGATTTCAAGTATGTCGATGGCGCCAGCGTGCTGCCCAGCGACGCCGAAGTGAAGAAGCTGCGTCCCGCCTCCGAGTAATGGAAAGCATGGCCATGATCGCCGCTCGTCCTCTCCCCGCCGCTCATCAGCGGGGGGAGGTCATCCTCCGATGACCTTCAATTCCTTTCTGTTCCAGGCCATCAACGGATTGTCATCGGCATCCGGGCTGTTTTTCGTGGCAGCCGGGCTGTCGCTGATCTTCGGCGTCACCCGGATCGTCAACATCGCCCACGGGTCCCTCTACATGATCGGGACCTACATCGCTTATTCGATCGCCACCAAGCTTGGCGGCGCGCTAGGTTTCTGGGGCGGCATCGTCGCCACCGCTCTGCTGGTCGGCGTGATCGGCGCGGCCATCGAGATCGTGCTGCTGCGCCGGATCTATCGCGCGCCCGAACTGTTTCAATTGCTCGCCACCTTCGCGCTGGTGCTGGTCATCAACGACGCGACGCTGTGGCTGTGGGGGCCGGAAGACCTGCTCGGTCCACGCGCGCCGGGCCTCACCGGCTCGGTCGAAGTGCTCGGCCGCAGACTGCCGACCTATGACATTTTCCTGATCTTTATCGGCCCCTTCGTGCTGTGGATGCTTCACCTCGCGCTGGCCAAGACCCGCTTCGGCCGGTTGATGCGCGCGGCGACCCAGGACCGCGAAATGGTCGGCGCGCTCGGCGTCAACCAGGCGATGCTGTTCACCGGCGTGTTTGCGCTCGGCGCCTTGCTCGCCGGTCTCGGCGGCGCGCTGCAGATCGCGCGCGAGCCGGCGACGCTGGCGACGGACCTGATCGTGATCGGCGACGCCTTCGTCGTCGTCGTGGTCGGCGGCATGGGCTCGATCTCCGGCGCCTATCTCGCCGCGGTGATTATCGCCGAAGTAAAGGCGCTGTGCATCGGTCTAGGCGTCGTCAGCTTCGGCGGCTTCTCGGTGAACTTCTCCAAGCTGACGCTGGTTGCGGAATTCCTGGTGATGGCCGCGGTGCTGATCGCGCGCCCCTATGGTCTGCTCGGCCGCGAGCAGGTGGTGGTGCGCAGCGTTTCCGAGCCGGAGGAGCCGATGCGTCCCGCCACGGCTTCAACCAAGATCGCCGGCCTCGTGCTGCTGGTCGTGCTGGTCTGCCTGCCGCTGATCGCGAAGAACTCGCCGTATACGCTGGTGCTCGGCATCGACGTGCTGATCGCGGTGCTGTTCGCCACCAGCCTGCATTTCATCATGGGGCCGGGCGGCATGCATTCGTTCGGTCACGCCGCGTACTTCGGCCTTGGCGCCTATGGCGCAGCGCTGCTGGTGAAGTTCTTCGCAGCCCCGATGGGCCTCGCGCTCGCCGCCGCACCCGCGCTGGCGCTGCTTGGCGCACTGTTGTTTGGCTGGTTCGCCGTGCGGCTGTCCGGCGTGTATCTGGCGATGCTGACATTGGCCTTTGCGCAGATCGTCTGGGCCGCGGTGTTCCAGTGGGAGACGCTGACCGGCGGCTCCAACGGCGTGCTTGGCGTCTGGCCGTCGGCGCCATTCGACAGCCGCGGGCCGTTCTACTTCCTGACGCTGGCGCTGGCCGCCGTCGGCGTGCTGTTGCTGCGCAAGTTCCTGTTCGCACCGTTCGGATATGCGATGCGGGCAGGGCGGGATTCCCCGCTGCGCGCCGAAGCGATCGGCCTCGACGTCAAGCGCGTGCACTGGCTGGCCTTCGCGATTGCCGGCGCGGTGTGCGGCATCGCCGGCGGACTGTTCGCGTTTGCCAAGGGCTCGATCTCGCCGGAGACGATCGGGGTCAGCCGCTCGATCGACGGCCTGGTGATGGTGCTGCTTGGCGGCATCCAGACACTGACCGGCCCGATCGTCGGCGCATCGGTCTATGCGGTGCTGCAGGATTACATGATGCGATCGACGGAATACTGGCGGGCGCTGCTCGGCGGCATCATTCTGTTGCTGGTGCTGGCGTTTCCGAGCGGCATCGTCGGCGGCTTCCTCAAGCTGGTCTCGCGTCGGAAGGCTTCGTCATGAGCGATCTGGCCATTCGAAAGCTCTCCAAGGCGTTCGGCGGCGTCCGCGCCGTCAACGAAGTGTCGTTCGACATCAAGCGCGGGGAGTTTTTGGCGCTGATCGGCCCCAACGGCGCCGGCAAGTCGACGTGCTTCAACATGATCAACGGCCAGCTCGCGCCCGACTCCGGCGAGATCTCGTTCGAGGGCACCGAGCTCGTCGGCAAGAAGCCGCGCGAGATCTGGCGGCTCGGCATCGGCCGCACCTTCCAGGTCGCCGCCACCTTCAATTCGATGACGGTGGTTGAGAACGTGCAGATGGCGCTGATCTCGCACGCCCACCAGACCTACAGATTGTGGAAGCCGGCATCATCCCTGCACCGTGCGCGCGCACTGGAACTGCTGGCGCAGGTCGGCATGCAGGACGCTGCCGACCGGCCGAGCCGCGAACTCGCTTACGGCGACGTCAAGCGCGTCGAGCTGGCGATCGCGCTGGCTAACGACCCGCGACTGCTCCTGATGGACGAGCCCACTGCTGGCATGGCGCCGAAGGAACGCAATGATTTGATCGCGCTGGTGAAGCGGCTGGTGATCGAACGTGGCATCTCGGTGCTGTTCACCGAGCATTCGATGGATGTGGTGTTCGCCTTCGCCGACCGCATCATCGTGCTGGCACGCGGCCGGCTGATTGCCGACGGCGATGCCAGGTCGATCCGCGATAATCCGCAGGTTCGCGAAGTGTATTTCGGCACTGGAAAAACCTTTGCCAAATCGGAGGCTTCCTCATGAGCGCGCCGATGCTGACGGTCGACAATCTCGGCGCTTCCTATGGTGCCGCACAGATCCTCTACGGGCTGAGCCTCGAAGTCGGGCGCGGCGAAGTGGTGGCGCTGATGGGCCGCAACGGCGCCGGCAAGACCACCACTATGAAGGCGATCATGGGTCTGATGGCGCAGTCGTGCGGTGCCATCCATTTCAACGGTACCGACATCTCCGGCAAGCCGCCGTTCGAGATCGCGCGGCTTGGGCTCGGCTTCACGCCGGAAGACCGCCGCATCTTCTCGGACCTCACGGTGATGGAAAACCTCGACATCGGCCGCCAGCCGCCGCGCCAGTTTGCCGACGGTGTGCCCGCGCCGGTCTGGACCGAAGCCAAGTTGCTTAAACTTTTTCCCAATCTTGGCGAGATGCCGCATCGGCCGGGCGGCCGGATGAGCGGTGGCGAGCAGCAGATGCTCACCGTGGCGCGCACGTTGATGGGTAATCCGTTATTGATCCTGCTCGACGAGCCCTCGGAAGGCGTAGCCCCCCTGATTGTCGAGCTGATGGCCAATACGATTCTCGAATTGAAGAACGCTGGCGTCTCGATCCTGCTGTCGGAGCAGAATGTCCATTTCGCCGAACTGGTTTCGGACCGCGCCTATGTACTGGAGAAGGGACAGATCCAGTGGAGCGGGCGCATGGCGGAACTCGCGGATAATATCGAGATCCAGCGCGCATATCTGACCGTGTGAGCGTGTGGAACAGCTTTTATTGCAACCGAAGATCGTTCATAGTTTGCAGGTGATGTCAGGGGCAATTCGATGCAGAAGCCGGGTAAGCTGAAGGTCCCGGCGGGCACCGAACCGCCGTCGGACTATGTCATCGATACTCAGGTCGGTTTCCTGATGCGGGTGGCGATGCAGCGCCACACCTCGATCTTCATGACCAACATGATCGAGGATCTCACGCAAACCCAGTTTGCCGTGATGGCGAAGTTGCATGAGGTCGGGCCCAGCTCGCAAAACCATCTCGGACGTCTGGTCTATCTTGACGCCGCCACTATCAAGGGCGTGGTCGACCGCTTGGGCCTGCGCGGCTTCATCATCACCGGCTCTGATCCCACCGACCGCCGCCGTCGCGCGGTGTCGCTCACCGATAAGGGCGCCAAGGCAATCGAGGCCGCGACCCGCGTTGCCGCCGAGATCAGCGTCAAGACGTTGCGGCCATTGACGGCGGAAGAGCAGCGGACTCTGACCAGGCTGTTGAAGAAGATTACGTGAGCTGAAAGTAGGTGGCCGAGTGCGCCTGCACTCAGTTGTCATCAACCGCGAAGGCGGTTGATCCAGTAGACGTTGTCAGTGCCGTTCCCTTACCGACACCTGCGTGTACTGGGTCGCCCGGTCAAGCCGGGCGATGACAGTGGAGTTTGCTGAAGCTGCTAACCATCACTCGCGTTCCCGCAACAACTCCCGGATCCTCTGCGGCGAAACCGGCAGCTGCGTGATGGCGCCGGGCTGGCTCAGCGCGTCGTCGATCGCGGCGGCGAGCGCGGCGCCGACTGCGTTGGTGCCGCCTTCGCCGGCGCCCTTCAGGCCCATCGGGTTGAGCGGGCTAGGCGCGTCCTCGGAGACGATGACGTCAACATGAGGCACTTCGCGCGCCGTCGGCATCAGATAGTCCGCAAACGTCACGGCCAACGGCTCGCCGCGGTCGTCATAGGTGAACTCTTCATATAGTGCGCCGCCGATGCCTTGCGCGACGCCGCCGACGATCTGGCCTTCGACGAGCATCGGGTTGATTGCCTTGCCGACGTCATAAGCCACCAGATAGCGCTCGATATCGATCGCGCCGGTGTCGCGCGCCAGCGAGACCACGGCGACATGGACGCCATAGGGATAGGTCATGTGGGCCGACTCGAAGGTGGCCTCGGCCGACAGGCCGGGCTCCCGGTCGCCGAGCAGTTTTGAGCCGGGCGCCAGCGCCGCAGCGATCTGGCCGAGCCCTACCGAGGGGCCGACCATGCTGCCGGTCTGCACGATCTCGCCATCGACGATATCGAGTTCGCCGGTCGGCAACTGCATCAGCTCTGAAGCTGTGCTCAGAACCTTGTCGCGCAGTTTGAGCGCGGCCAGCCGCGTTGCCTCGCCGGTCATCACGCTGACGCGCGAGGCGAAAGCACCGAGGCCGCGCCCGATGCGGTTGGTCTGGCCGTGGATCACATTCACGCAAGCGTAGGTGACGCCGAGCGTGTCAGCGCAAATCTGCGCGATTACCGTCTCGACGCCCTGACCGACGGAGGCCGCGCCCGTGACGACCTCGACGTAGCCCTTGGTATCGATCGTGATCCGCACGTCGTCGAACGGGCCGAGCCCGCTTTTTTCCACGAACATGGCAACGCCCGCGCCGACCAGCTCGCCGGCCTGCCGGCGTCGCCCGATCTGCGCCTGCAATTCGTCCCAGCTGACGCCGTTCAGCGCCTTGTCGAGTAGTCCTTCATAATCGCCGGAGTCGAGTACGATATGGGTGCCGAGCGTTTCCAGCGCGCGCGTCACCGGCATCTCGCTCTTGTCGATCAGATTGCGGCGACGGACTTCAACTGCATCGATGCCGATCTCGGCCGCGATGGCATCGATCAGGCGTTCGCGCACAAACGTGCTCTCATAGCGGCCGGGCGCCCGGTAGGTGCCGCCCGGCGTCTTGTTGGTGAGGCGGATGTGGCCGGTGGCGCGGTAGGCCGGCACGCGGTACGGGCCGGGCAGCATCGCCGCGGCGAGGTCCGGCACCGTCGCGGCATGCGTGCGCATGTAGCCGCCCTGATCGTGGAAGAATTCGTCGTCGATCGCGAGGATGCGGCCGTCGGCATCGACCGCGGCCCGGATGTGATGGGTCTGCTGCCGCGAATGGTTGGCGGCGATCAGGTGCTCGCGGCGGTCCTCGATCCATTTGACGGGCCGGCCGAGCCGCATTGCGGCAAGACACACCAGCACGTCCTCCGGATACAATTCGCCGCGCACGCCGAAGCCGCCGCCGACATGACCCTCGAACAGGTTCATGCTCAGCGACGGCCGGCCGAACATCTTGGCCAGTTGGTCGCGATTCCAGTGCGGCACTTTTGCCGCGCCGTACATTTCCAGCATGTCGGTCGCGGTATTGTAACGTCCGATCGCGCCGCGGGTCTCCAGGGGCACGCCGGAGTGCCGGCCGATCGACAGCGACAGGCTGATCGTGGCATGCGCCGCGGCAAACGCCGCCTCGACATCGCCATAGCCCTTGCGGATGATCGCCGGCTCGGTCGGCAGCCCCTCCCGGAATTCACCGGTCGGACCGTCGGCGTCGAGGATGACGGGTAGTTCCTCGATCTCGACGACGACAAGTTCAGCGGCGTCTTCGGCGAGGTAGGGATCGTCGGCAAACACCACGGCGACGGGATCGCCGACATAGCGCACGCGGTCGCTCGCCAGGATGGTCTGGCGATAGGCGGCGAGCGCTTCGAGCTTGGTCAGGCGGAAGTCGATCGGCGGGATGTCGGCGACATCCGCAAAACTCCAGGCCGCATGCACGCCGGGGATCGCCAGCGCCGGCGCCAGATCGACCGACAGGATCTTGCCGTGCGCATAGGTCGAGCGGACCACGCGCATGTAAAGCTGGTTCGGGAAGTTGACGTCGGCGGCGAACAGGCCCTGGCCGCGCAGCAGCGGGCCGTCTTCCTTGCGGGTGACGGACTGACCGACCAGCTTCTGTTTCGCCTGGGCGTTCACGATTGCCGCATCTCGATGGCGGCGGCGCGCACCGCCTTGATGATGTTCTGATAGCCGGTGCAGCGGCAGAGATTCGACGACAGCACGTCGACCAGATCATGATCGGAAATGTCCGGCTCCTTCTCCAGCACGCCGACGGCGAGCATCAGGAAGCCCGGGGTGCAGAAGCCGCATTGCAGGCCGTGGTTCTCCATGAAGGCCTTCTGCATCGGGTGCATCTCGTCGCCTTTGGCGAGACCTTCGATGGTGCGGATTTCCTTGCCGGCCGCCTGCTGCGCGAACATCAGGCAGGAGCGCACGGGATCGCCGTTGACCAGCACGGTGCAGGCGCCGCAGACGCCGTGCTCGCAGCCGATATGGGTGCCGGTCTGGCCGCATTCCTCGCGAATCGCATCCGCCAGCGTGCGGCGTGACTCCACCGAGATGGCGTGGTCGCGGCCGTTGATGTTGAGTGTGATGTTGGTCTTGTCGGTCATTTCAGTTTTCCGCTGCTGCGCAGGGCCGCCCGAATCCGCTGCGGCGTGGCCGGCATTTCGTCGATGGAAACTCCGAACGAGGAGAGCGCGTCGTTGATCGCCGAGATCACCGCCGCCGGCGCGCCGATCGCGCCGCCTTCGCCTAGGCCCTTGGCCTTGGTGATGGAATTGCCGGTCAGCGTCTCGATGTGGTGCAGCTCGATCTCGGGGATTTCCCGCGCCGTCGGCGGCAGGAAGTCGGCCAGCGTGCTGCTCATGATATTGCCGGTCTCGTCATAGATGATTTCTTCCAGCAGCGCGTTGCCGATGCCCTGGGCAACGCCGCCATGCACCTGGCCGTCGGCGATCATCGGATTGATGATTAATCCTGCGTCTTCGGCGACCAGAAATTTCTCGACCTCGACGCGGCCGGTGTCGATGTCGACCTCGACGATCGCGACATGGCAGGCGTTGGAGAAGGTGCCGGAGGGATCGTAGGTGCCGGTCTCGGTCATGCCGGGCTCGATCGTGCCGTTGAAAATCTGCAATTGGTGATAGGCGGCGCGCGACAGCGCGGCGATGGTGATCGAGCGGTCGGTGCCGATCACATGCGCCGAACCGGATTGCAGCGTGATGTCCTCAGGCGCTGCTTCCAGCATGTGGCTGGCCATCTTGACCAGCTTGGCGCGGATTTTTTGCGCGGCGATCAGGCTGGCGCCGCCGGACAGGACCAGCGAGCGGCTGGCGAAGGTGCCCCAGCCATAGGGCGAGCGGTCGGTATCGCCATGCACGACGTTGATGAACTGCGGATCGATGCCGATCTCGTCGGCGATGATCTGCGCCAGCGAGGTGCGAAGTCCCTGGCCGTGTGGGGACGAGCCGATCCGCGCCTCGACGAAGCCGGAGGGATCGATCGTGAGGTGCACGGTCTCGAAGCCCGGCGAGATCGCCATACCGCGCGCAGCAAAAGCGGGCGTGCCGTAGCCGGTACGTTCGGAGAAGGTCGCAAAGCCGATGCCGAGATAGCGCCCTTTGTCGCGAGCCATCTTCTGGCGCTCGCGAAAATCTGGCAGGCCGATTGCGGCGATCGCCATCTCCATCGTCGCCTTGTAGCTGCCGTCGTCGAATACGAGCCCGGTCGCGGAAGTGTAGGGGAAAGTATCGATCAGGTTGCGGCGGCGCAGTTCGGTCGGCTCGATGCCGAAGGCGCGGGCCGCCTTGTCCATCAGCCGTTCCAGCGCAAACGTGATCACCGGGCGCGACACGCCGCGATACGGCGCTATCGGGCAGGTGTGGGTCAGCACGCCGCGCGACCGGCAGTCATAGCTGCGGACGTCATAGGGGCCGGGAAGTTCGGCCAGCGCCATCAGGGGTTCGACGCCGCAACTGGTGGGGAAGCAGGAGTAGGCGCCGACATTGGCGACGATATCCCCGGACAACGCGAGCAGCTTGCCATCGGCATCGAAGGCGCCTTCGAGTTCGACATGCTGGTCGCGGCTGTGGAAGCTGGCGATCAGGTTTTCACGGCGATCCTCGGTCCATGCCACCGAGCTGCGCAGCTTTCGCGACAGCCACACCAGCAGCACATATTCCGGCGCCAGTGACATTTTCTGGCCGAACCCGCCGCCAACATCGGGGGCGACCACGCGCAAATCGGATTCCGGCATGCCGATGAGGTCGCAGATGGCGGTGCGCACCAGATGCGGCATCTGCGTCGTGCAGGTCAGCGTGACCCGGCCGGTCGAGGCGTCGTAAGCCGCGTGGCCGGCGCGAGCCTCCATAGGCGCCGCATTCTGCCGCCTTGAGCGTCCATCGACGCGGATGATGGTGTGGGCGGACTTCCAGACATCGCTAAAATTCGGCGTGGTGATGCGGCCTTCGACGATCACATTGCCGGTCGCTTCGGCATGGACCCGCGGCGCGCCGTCGGCCAGCGCGTCCATGCCGTCGATCAGCGCCGTCGTCCCTGATATCTCGACTTCGACCTGTTCGGCGATATCTTCCGCGAGGTCTTTGCTGGGGGCATAGACCGCGGCGATTGGCTCGCCGGTGAAGCGCACGACGCCATCGGCCAGCACGGGCTGCGCCACCGGGACATAGTTGAACTTGCTGAGCATCGGCCGGATCGGCTTCAGCGCCTTGAGATCAGCCGCGGTGATGATACCCGCGCCATCCGGCGCCGTGATGTTCTGGATCGTGCCGGCCGCGACACTGCTGCGCACGAAGCGCACCCAGTGCACCGCAGGAAGGTCCGCGGTGAAGCGGCCTTGTCCGGTGACGAGGGAGGGGTCTTCGACGCGGCGCATCGAACGCCCGACCCAGGTGCCGGAGCCCTTGGTGTGAACCGTCATGCTGCGGCGCGCTCCAGCGCGCGGCGCGTCACGGCGCGCACCAGATCGCAGCGATACTCGGCCGTGGTCTGGATATCTTCCAGCGGCTCGATCGCGTCGGCGGCGGCCTCGCCGGCCGCGACGAACAGTTCGGGCGACGGCGTCTTTCCGTTCAGCACTGCCTCGGCTTCCGGTATGCGTCGCGCGCGATCCTCGGCGCCGCCGATTCCGACATGGGCGTCGACCATCAAGCCGTTCTCGATACGATAGGTCACCAAGGCTGCGGCCATCGCGAAATCGCCGGCGCGGCGGCTGAATTCATAGAAGCCGAAGCGGGTGTCGGCCGGCAGCAGCGGCAGCCGCGCTTCGGCCAGAAACTCGTCCTCGGCCAGCGAAGTCGACATGATGCCTTCGAGGAAGTCTTCCACCGCCACGATTCGCTCGCCGCGCACGCTCTTGACCACCAGCTTCGCGCCCAGCGTCGCTGCGACCAGGCACCATTCGGACGACGGATCGGCGTGGGCGAGGCTGCCGCAGAACGTGCCGCGCATCCGGATCGGGTAGTGCGCGATATGGCCACAGACAAACGACAGCAACTGGCCGAGCACGCTGGGGATCACCGGCTTGTGGAACGCGCCGTGCCGGACCCGCGCACCGATCGACAGATAGTCGCCATCAACCGCGAGCCTGTCGAGGCCTTCGACCTCGTTGATATCGATCAGATGCGTCGGCCGCGCCATCCGGAACGCCATGATAGGCACCAGGCTCTGGCCGCCTGCCAGGATACGGCCATCCTGCGGCGCAAATTCCGCCAGCGCGCTGACGACTTCCTCGACCGTGCGCGGGGTATGTCGGGTGAAAGGAGCCGGCTTCATCGGAAACCCCATGCAGGAAGGCTGTAGATCGCTTGTATGCTAACAATCGTCCCCTGGAAGTCAATCTGATCCATTGGCGCAAATCGGGGCGTTTGCTGCCTTCATTGGCAGCGCATTTCGCGCGGTTAGCAAGGCGCTGCCGGGGCTGGAATTTGATAGTGGGGCGAACCACATCGAGCGTCGTTTCCTGGATAGATCGAGGGGCAGTTTCAGCTACAGTATCCCGGTCGGCCCAATGCATTGCGCACTGCACAACATTATCCAGTCTTTCCGCTTCCGTCGCGGTCGAGCGCGAAGTCTTCCAGCAACACGGAGTGCTCGCCGGCGATCGCCCCGCAGATTAGCTGCGCCGCCATGTAGCTGAAGGTGATGCCGTTGCCGCCATAGCCGTAGGCGGCATGGACGCCTTTGTGGTGCGGCACCGGACCGATCAAGGGCAGGCCGTCGCTGGTGGTATCGAAGGTGCCGGCCCAACGATACTCGATGTCGAGTTCGGCGCGCGGCCACAGCGCTTTCAGTTTGGCCGACAGAGCGCGCGCCTTGACGGGGATTAGCGCATCGCGGGTATCGGGTTCGATGATCTCGTCGCTGTCTTCGCCGCCGATGATGATGCGGCCGGCCTGGGTGGTCCGCGCATAAAGATAATCCTTGTTGTCCTCCCAGATCAACGCGCCGTCGCGCCATAATTTGTCCGGCTGCGGGCGGGTGGCGATCGCCCAGCTAGACGACGGCTTCTGTACGGTGGCGCGAACGATGTCGGGCATCACATAGCCGGTGGCCAGCACCACATGGCGCGCCTCGACCATGCGGCCATCGCGCAATTGCACACGAACGGACTGCGCGGCTGAATCGAAGGCGACGGCTTCGCCCTCGAACAGGCGCGCGCCGCGGCTGATCGCAACCCTCAGCAATCCGCTCGCCAGTTGCAGCGGATCGGCATCGGCCGATCCCGGCGAGAGCATCGCACCGGCGCGGGCGATCTCGTATTTCGACAGCAGTATCCGGTGGTCGAGAAATTGGCCGGGCAGCCCGGCGCGCAGCCGCAACGCGTGTTCGTCGGTCAGTCCCTTGGCGCTGTCGCCGGCGGCCAGATATAGCGAATCCTTGTCGCGCATCTCGCAGGGCAGGCCGAGTTTGTGCACCAGCGACTTGAGTCCGCGCACCGCCTGATGACTGGCGCGATAGGTGCGCGCGGCGCGCTCATATCCGTAGAGACCTGTCAGTTCGACCAGCGAGCGATCGATCTCCCACAGCAGCATTGAGGTGCTGGCAGCGGTGCTGCCTTTGCCGGGCGGTTCGCGGTCGATGACGACGACATCGAGGCCCTGCCGCGTCAGTTCTTCCGCGACCAGCGATCCAGTGATGCCGCAACCGACGATCAACACGTCACAGCGGATGTCTTCGGTCAGCGGCCGGCGGACAGTCCGCACCAGCCCTGCAAACCACGGCGAGCATCCGCCGCGCAAATCCGCTTGTTCGGTGGTGTCGGAATCGAATTGGGAGATGGGAGCACCAGAGCCAGTTGAAATCGCATGTTAATTTTCACAGCGGCATTCCGTTCCAGTTGGCGAGCCGGCCATTGGTCGCTGGGCATATCGCGCTTAAATCGGCCATAAGCCGCCCATTCCCCTGGCTCCCGACACTTCGCGCCAGCTGTCTTTCTGGAACTAGGCCATTGAAGTATCAGGATACGCACAATCGACATTGTGACCACCTGCAGCGCGCAACGCCCCCGCTGTCGGGGTGTGGACGTAGCCTGTTTCTACAAGGCCATGGCGGTCGACTTGGCATGACGTCGCCGAGCCCTCAATTCACGGAATGCTTGGTTCTCGTAACCAGACGAACATGATCATTTGTACATTCGACGTGCGCCTTTGAAAAAGCGGACGCTCGACCAGACCGGACGTTGTCTGGTGTCTGGGTAGGTTTCCTTGCTTGGGCTTGCGGACCAACTTGCAATAGAAATCCAGGCCCGCAACTGAGAGTCGGCGCCGCAATGATCCGGCGGGCTCCCTGTGTAACGGTTCGCTGCAATTCCGGCATCATGCAAATGCACGAAGACATCATTCGGGATGGTGGTAGCGTCCGGCGCTTGGACCCTCGGGGATTTCTTCGTGCTCAACGCAGACACAGATTCCAGCGATACCTATCGCATGAGCCACCAGGCTGCGGGTGCTCGCCCCGCATACGACAGAACCTATGAATTGGGCTACCACGCGGCGCTCTGGCGGAAAATCGAACGGCCCTTGCTCAAAAGCATTTTGCGTCCCTTAGGTGGGCGCGAGCGAACAAGCCTGGATTTTGCCTGTGGAACCGGGCGCATTACGCGGGTTGCAGCGATGTTCTTCGGCTCGGTCGTCGGTGTCGACGTGTCGGAAACTATGCTTTCTGGTGCCTCGGTCCCCGAAAACGTAACGCTCCTTTGTCTCGACATCACAAAAATCCCTCTCGAGCGGACATTCGACGTCGTCACCGCGTTTCGGTTTTTCCTGAATGCTGAAGACGCTCTCAGACGGGAGGCGTTGCAGGCGATCTATCAGCATCTCCGCGAGGGAGGTGTTTTGGTGTGCAACATCCACCTGAATACAACGTCGCCCATGGGATTGTTCAGTCGTTTCCTGAACTGGGCCTATCCGAAAATTCCTCGAAACACCCTGACTCTGAAACAGTTTTCGAAGATGCTGACCGAGGAGGGATTTGAGATCGTGGATACGAAGTCTTACGGCTATCTCCCGCGACCAGGCCGTTTCTTTCCACGCCTCTGCCAGGTTCTGATTGAGCCATTCGAAAAAGCGTGCCGCAAGCTTAAGATCCCCGGATGGTTTGCGGAGAGCTTTGTCATCGTGTCGCGAAAACGATAAGCGTCACGGGCATCCAGGTATTGCGTCCGTTGTGATTCTAGCGGCCGTACTCTTCGCCTCGAAGAATCTCTGCTCTCATCGGTAGAGCGTACATCCTCGCAGCGGTACCTCTTTCCGGAACGGAGAGCGCTCCTGTATGTCGGTAGTGCCGTGTGATTTACATTGAAGCGTTCACGTCGAATTTGGTTACTCACCTGCGAGGCGATGACAAAGTCGTATCACCGTACCGATCTGCGACAACGAGGACGATCATCATTCAAAACAAGCTGCGAACTCATTGAAATCATTCTGTGAGGTAATCGCGTGTTGGCAACGATCCCAAGATTTCAGCACAACAAACTCTTTGTTTTGACCAATAACGCACCCAACTCCCGCCTTAAACTTTAACCAAACGTGCATCACGGCGCCTCGATCAAAACGTGGCGTTGGTTGTTCACTAACATTCACAATGGCGTTGGGGACTTCGTCAATACAAGAGAACAGGGGAATAGTTTGGCAACATTACACTACGCATCCGGAAATAACATCGACACCAACGGTAACTTCACTCCAGCTCAAGCAGGCTTTAACCTCGCCGACGTTTCGTCGGTGGACCAGTTGAACGCATTGCCAGCGGGTGTGAAGGGTCTTGTCTGGCTCGATCAGGGCGATGGCGTCACCCAGAGTTTCATCGATGCCGTGAAACCCTACATCGGAAATCCGAACGCCTTCGGCTTCTTCCTCAAAGACGAGCCCGATCCTACGGGACAGTGGAATACGCTCGTGACGGCAGCAAACCTGAAGGCTGAATCGGATTATATCCACGCCAACGTTCCCGGCGCGAAGACGTTCATCACCATGATGAATATGGGGTCTTCAGACAATCCGAGTTTCGCGAACACCTACACTCCGGAAAACACCCATATCGATTTCTTCGGAATCGATCCGTATCCGGTACGGTCAGGCACCTCAACGGTCGACTACAGCATGATCGACAAGGCCGTAGCTGCGGCCGAGGCCGCAGGGATTCCGCAGTCTAACATCGTTCCCGTCTTGCAGACATTCGGAGGCGGTAACTGGGTCGACGACTCGGGAGGCCACTACGTAATGCCGACTGCCGGCCAGGAGCAGCAAATGCTTGATCATTGGGCGGCGCTGGTTCCGAATGCGGCCTTCGACTACGCATATGCCTGGGGTGCGCAAAACGGAGATCTGTCACTCGAAGGTTCGAAAGAGCTCCAGGACGTCTTCCTGAAACACAATACGGGTGGAACCACGCCACCGGTTGATGCCAGCACGGGCGGTGGCACAACGACCGGCCCTACATCGCCGGATGGGAGCACGCCACCGGTTGATGGTAGCGCGAGCGGTAGCACAGGGAACGGCTCGACATCTCCGAGTGATCCGACGACGGCGCCGACAACGGATGCCACTGGGTCTGGGCATCACCACCATGGGCACAGCACAGGGAGCGGCTCGACATCGTCAAGCGGAAGCACGCCGTCGGTTGATGGGAGCGCGAGCGGTAGCACAGGGAACGGCTCGACATCGCCGAGTGATCCGACGACGACGCCGACAACGGATGCCACTGGGTCTGGGCATCACCACCATGGGCACAGCGCAGGGAACGGCTCGACATCGTCAAGCGGAAGCACGCCGCTGGTTGACAGCACGATCGGGAGCACGACGCCGACCGACAACTCGAGCGGAGGCACAACGACCGGCTCGACATCGTCGAGTGGCGGCACGAGCGGTGGCATAGCGACAGGCTCTACCTCGCCGAGTGACCCGACGACTCCCCCGACCACAGATGCCACTGGGTCTGGGCACCACCATGGGCATGGGCTCGATTTCTCGCAACTTGTGAATGGCGGCACGCCTTCCTGGAGTGGGAATCACCATGCATCCACCACGACCGCAGCTGTCGGCACCGTGACGGATACGACTTCGAACAGTGTCGCCGACTCGGCTCAGTTGCCGCCGCCCGACCTGTCCGATCACCATGGTGTGCAGCACACGGATCATCACGCGTGGCACTGGTGAGTTAGGGGAAACCCTTTCTGTATTGAGGCCAGGCATACGCGCGGCACGCCGCGCGTATGCCAACAGGCTGCGGACCCCTCGCGACGACGAGTCGCCGCGAGGGGAGTACCGTCTCGCATGCTGCGGGATGTTGTAATGCGAGCGCGTAGTCGCGCTCCTTTTTGTCACATGAATTTTTTACCCGCTTACGCCGCCCGACCAGGGGTGGCCCGGATGTGCTCATGTACGCTTCAGTGAAACTACCCACGCTGGCAGACGCGTTCCGCCAGATACGTCCGGGCCTGCTTGCCGCCGGTGGGATATCTATATTCATAAATCTTCTGGTGTTCGTATCGCCGCTCTATACCATGCAAATCTACGATCGCGTGTTGACGAGCCGAAACGCGACGACTCTGTTGTTGCTTTCGTTGATCGCGCTCGCGCTTTTTATCAGCTACGCGGCACTCGAGCACTTTCGCAGCCGCGTTCTTGTGCAAACCGGAATTCGCTTTGACCAACTCCTCTCGGGAGAGGCTTTCGAAACGGCACTTGCGCAGGCGCTGCGCACCAGCAGCTCACATCATGTTCAGCTCCTGCGCGATGTCGACACATTGCGCGATGTCCTTTCAGGCGGCGTGATAACGTCGTTGATGGACGTACCGTGGACCCCGATCTTTCTCGGGATATGTTTCCTTCTTCATCCGTTAATCGGCATGGTCGCCCTTATAGGCGCGTTAGCTATCCTTGCCGTTGCCTTTCTCAACGAGCGCGTCACCAAGGCACCGCTGATCGCAGCCTCTTTCAAGAGCCTTCATGCTTTGGACCGGCTGACCTCTTCGCTTCGCAACGCGGAAGCGATTCGTGGGCTCGGAATGGGATCTGCTGTGCGCTCCGCCTGGAGCGCCACGCATGGCCAAGCGCTCGTTGAAAGCACCAAGGCCGGAGAGCGCGGCGGTACGTTGCTCGCAGTCTCCAAGTTTCTGCGGATGGCAGTTCAAGTGGCCATCATGGGCGTGGGCGCCTATCTGGCGATTCATCAGGAGATTTCGGGGGGCGTTCTGTTCGCCGCCTCCTTGATTATGGGGCGTGCGCTTGCACCGGTGGAGGCGACCGTCTCGCAGTGGAGGGCGCTCGTTTCGGCGCGCACCTCTTTCTCCCGCCTCAACGAGGCCTTTCGAACGCGAGCGACAGAAAGGCAGCCAATGCGGTTGCCGCCCCTGACCGGCGAAATCTCTGTCGAAGCTTTGACCGTCATCGTACCAGGATCGCAACTACCGGCCATTGCAGAAGTCACTTTCAGGCTCGCACCTGGCGAAGTCGTTGCGATCGTCGGTCAGTCCGGCTCCGGCAAATCGTCTCTGGCGCGTGCCCTGGTTGGGGCGTGGCCGGCTGCACAGGGATGCGTGCGCATTGACGGCAATGACATACGACACTTTGACTCCAATTTTCTCGGGCAAAGACTCGGCTACCTGCCGCAGGATGTTGAATTGTTCGCCGGTAGCGTCCGTGACAACATCGCCCGCTTCCGCGAGGAGGTCTCAGATGAAGAGGTCGTTGAGGCGGCGCAATTGGCCTCGGCACATGCCATGATCCAGCGGCTCCCGCAGGGCTATGACACCATCATAGGGGAAAACGGAGCTGGTCTTTCCGGCGGCCAGCGACAACGCATTGGATTGGCCCGTGCGCTTTTTGGCAGGCCTGTCTTCGTCGTACTCGATGAGCCAAATGCCAACCTGGATGGCGATGGCGACCGCGCTCTGGCTGATGCCATCCAAATGCTCCGGAAACGGCAGGTGACGATCGTGATCATCAATCACAGACCCAATCTGCTTTCATTGGTCGACAAGATTGTTTTTATGCATGAGGGACGCATCGGGCGCGCTGGTACGCGCGATGAGCTTCTTCCCTTGCTCGTTAGTGAAACCGTCGCGCCCGCACCCGCGCGCCGCGAAGGGCGGGTCGCGGCGGAACGTCACCATGCTGACGACGGCCAACGCCACGCACGTTTTCCGAACCCTGCGCGATCCATCCATGCGACGAGGCAATAATGAACGAAATTAGGCTGCGGGCAACAGAGACAGCTCTTCAAATTGAATTAACGCGCCTCAGCAAGCGCTTGAGAAATCGCGGCAAGATGCTTGGCGCGCATCGGTTCGTACGACAGTTCGTTGAGTTCAAGACACGGTCGTTGGCTTGGCTTTCAAGGACATGTCTTTCGATCGTGTCGAGCGAAAACGGAGGGAGCGGGAATGGCCCCCCGTCGGGCGATTGGCGCACACCTGCGAGACGAGGCTTTGGCGTCGTGTTCCTGACCTTTGGTGTGTTTGGTGGATGGGCTTGCATGGCGTCTGTTGATGGCGCGGTCATAGCTCCGGGCTCGATCGTCGTCGAGAGCGACCGAAAGACGGTTCAGCATCTGGAAGGCGGCATCGTCCAAGACCTGATGGTGACGGGCGCCGCCCATGTCAAACAGGGGCAGGTGCTGTTGCGCCTCGATTCAAGCCAGGAACGGGCACGGGAGGAGATGGCTCGATCGGCCGTGTATTCGGCAATTGCGGAGGAGGCACGCCTGCAGGCGGAAGCTGAGGGGAGCGACAAGGTTACATTTCCTTCCGAACTCATTCAGAAGAGCTCCGACCCCTCTGCGCAACGCGCCATGGGCGACCAGAAGCGACGGTTCGAGGAACGCCGCGCTGCACGTAAGATTGAGATCTCGATCCTTGAGGAACGGATCGGACAGTCGCAGCGGCAGATTGAGGGAAACGCTGCTCAGAGCAAGGGCGCACGCGCGCAGCTCGACAGTATCACGCAGGAATACACGAAGCTCAAACCGCTGGTCGAGCAAGGGATTGTTGCGTTTGCGCGGGTGGCCACGCTGGAGCGCTCCAAAGCCGAAACCGAGGGGCGGATGGGCGCATACGACGCCGACATTGCACGCTTCGGACGGACCATCGACGAAGCGCGACTACAGATCGACCAGGTCGGACAGAAAGTTCTGGAGGAGGCCACCGCCAAGCTTACCGACACCCGCGCCCAACTCGCCGATGCGCGAGAGAAGTGGCGCGTGACCGTCGAGGTTCTCGGTCGAATGGAAGTGCGCGCATCTCGCTCCGGACGCATCGTAAATTTGAAGGTTCACACGATCGGTGCCGTGGTCCGACCGGGCGACGTCTTGATGGAGATCGTGCCGGACAACGATGTCCTCGTGGTTGCCGCGAAAGTATCCTCTCTTGACATAAATCACGTCCAGATTGGCTTGCCTACGGAAGTGCGGCTTCCCTCGTTCAAGGCCCGCTCGACTCCGATCGCCGTCGGCGAGGTTCTTTCGATTGCGGCTGATGCGGTTCGCGACGAGGCTACCCATCAGCCTTATTACGAAGTCAAAGTTTCAGTGCAGGTGACGAAATTTCCTGAGAAAGTCCGAGAAAAGCTCAAGCCGGGTATGGTGGCCGACGTCCTGATCGCGACCGGCGAACGCACCGTTCTTGCCTATCTGACGCAGCCGATGACGGATGCGATACGGCGCGGCATGCGGGAAGATTGAGGAGGCCAACCGGCGCGGCGACTTGCCGAGGCCTCGCCGGCGGCTCCTTCAACTCAGCACGACAGTCGTTGCAGCGATGCCAGGCATTGCAGATGTTGGAGCCGAAAGGCAGCTGCGCATGCGACGAAGCGACGCATGTGTCGGGTTCGGTCTCCGTTCGCCCGGTATCGCGGGCCTTCTGCGAGAGATTCTGACCATCATCGAGGCTTGGGATCATTCGAATGCAGGATGTCGAAATTTCCGTGGGAGGCGATAAACGGTCTTGAGTTCGGCAAAGGTGCTCCATGGCTGGGACCTATCTGCAATCAGAATTGGTGGACCGGCAGACCGACACCTTGAACTGGTCAAAAGTCGCCGACTACATTTTGGATAGGGATGGTCCTCTCCTTCGCCCGTATCGACCGATGGGTTTCGATTTCGCGAGCGTTTGTATTTTCGACCATCTGAGAGACATTGCTGAGCAATATCCCGATAAGCTCGCGGTCAGTGATGGCATCAATCGACTGACTTACTCCGAGCTTTTCTCTGCGGTTGAAAGCTTGTCCCGGCGGATCGCCACCGACGTTGTCGACGGACAGGCGGTCGGGATACTTCTTGCCAGCTCGGTCTGGTACCCGGTGGCGTTGCTGGCAAGCATGGCGGCCGGCCGGCCTTCGGTTCCGTTCGACACGAGAGATCCGGGTTGGCACATTGGAGAGATCGCGGTTGCCGCGCGGCTCTCGGCCGTCATCGGCGCGGGCAAGGTCCGCCACGCCGGATTGTCGCAGAAGGTCCAATGGATCGATGTGGCTGCCGACCTCGTGACGACGGACTCGCGGACGCCCCCGTCACATCTGCCCGATGTCGTCTCCGTCGATGCGCCCGCCATCGTGCTCTATACCTCGGGCAGCACCGGACGCCCAAAAGGCATCGTCAACAGTCAGCGCAGCCTGTTGCGGCGGGTCCAGCAATATGTCGATGCCTGCCATATCAATTCGGAAGACGTCGTCCTTCTCTTGACCGGGCCGGCCACCATCGCCGGCTGCCGCGATATTTTCGCCGCCCTTCTGACCGGCGCTACGCTGCATCTCCTCGAGGTCGAGGCAGTCGGGCTGCGCGTCGTTCGCCGTCGGATGCAGACCGAAGGCGTGACGATCGCCTATGTGGTGCCGACGTTGCTTCGCGCGCTCATGGCCGACGACGACCCAGCCGACGCCTTCAGGTCGCTCAGGGTTGTCCGGATCGGAGGCGAGAAGGTGGCGTGGACCGACATCGCCCTGTTACGCAAGAACGTTTCCAACGCCTGCCTGATTCAGATCGGCTATTCCTCAACGGAGTCGACCGGTTCTCAATGGTTCGTGCCGCGAAACCTGTCAGATCATGGCGCCTCGGTCCCGGTCGGTTGGTTGCTTCCGGGGATCGCGTTCGCGATCGTCAACGAGGAGGGATGTCTCCTTGAGCCGGGCGACAGCGGTGAACTCCTGATCAAAAGTCCGGATGTCTCGCTCGGCCATTGGGAGAACGGTGCTGTCGTCCCCTCCGACTCCGATCCGGACGTTCGAATTTTTGCGACGGGTGATCTCGTTCAGCTCGACGATCTCGGCCTGCTGCGGATCATCGGTCGGAAAGGGCGCCAGTTGAAGATTAACGGGCGACGCGTCGAACCCGCTGAACTCGAACATGTCTTGCGTTGCGTGCCCGCCGTGGAAGACGCGGTGGCAATCGCAACGGCGGCGAACGAACTGGTCGCGTTCGCCGTTCCCCGGCGCCCGACTGGCATGGACCTTGCGGCTGAACTCGGCCAAATCGTCAAGCAGAAACTGCCGCCGCCACTGCGGCCGCTGCGGCTTCACACGATTGCCGATATCCCGCGTCTCCCGGGCGGAAAGGTCGACGTGGCGAAGCTCAGGGAGCTGGATCTGTCGGCTCGAAAGACCGCACCAAATCCGCAGCCGGCCAATGCCGGACACGAGTTGACGACTCATCAACTCGTGCAGGATGCATGGACGAAGATTCTCAACACCCGCGAGACCGCGGGAAGCTGGGACGAAGCTGGAGGCGATTCACTAAAGCTGCTGCATTGCGTCATAGAGATCGAGAGCGCCACCGGGCAGGAGCTCTCGGCCGAAGCCTTCACCGTCGACATGACAGTCGCCGAGATGGTCAAGGCGATTGTGTCAGGTCAGACAACCGGTCAAGTCGTGCGCCCGCAAGCGGATGCATCTCCCATCCTTTTCCTGTTGCCCGGATCCGTTGGCTACGGTCCGAGCATGGCGTCCTTTGCAGCGGCCATGGGCAAGGTCGCTCGGGTCACCCCGATCAAATACCCCGACCTCCGAAACATCCTCGACGGAAAGAACACGGTTACCGCCATGGCCGCCGTCGCCGTCGAGCAGATTCATCGGACCCAACCCGTAGGCCATGTCCGCCTTCTCGGCCATTCGCTTGGTGGGGTGGTGGCGTTTGAAGTTGCGGCGCGGCTGCTGGAAGCGGGACGGTCCGTCAAGTTCCTGGGGATTCTCGATACGTCCATCGTGAACGAGCGCCGCGATTATTGGGAGACGCTCACCCGCACATTGCTGCGGATGCGGACAAATCGCGTCAACGCTTACCGGTTGGCTTGCCGGGTCCTTGCAAAAGGTACCGTCGCAATCGGCTGTGAGGCGCGGCTTGCCTGGTTCCTTGATCGCTATAGTCGACGGAAGTTCGATGCCACCTGCTTCCGAATTAAGCTCGAACTGCAGGAGGTATTGCGGTCCCGGGCTTTCTTCCAATGGTTGGCAGAGCCGAAACCAGTCTTGCCGATCGCGGGCACCGTGTTCCGCTGCGACCGAGAGGGAGTGCCGCAATCGCTCGGCTGGGATCGCAACTTCGCAAGCCTGGACGTGGTCCGAATTGCAGGCGGCCATCTCGATCTCGTCGTCGAGCCCCACCTCGCCACGAACCGCGTCTTGATCGAGAAGGCGGTCGCGCAAACCTACGCGTCAGTCGAATACTGCAAACCGGAGGCGCGGTCATGAACGTCGCTGCGCGTATCCCGACCAAGCCGGAATTCAGCAAGGACGCATTGGTGCTCGATGCCGCCGCGGAGGTCGAGCGGATCGTCGAAGCATTACGCAAGCAGGTCCTCGGCGCGTTAGGGCGTCGCGGCGCGGTCATCGGTCTTTCCGGCGGTATCGACAGCTCCGTCGTCGCGGCGTTGTGCGTGCGTGCATTCGGCAACGACAAGGTCCTGGGCGTCTTCATGCCCGAGCACCATTCTTCGGACGATTCGTTGAGACTGGGCCGCAGTTGCGCGGCTCAGCTTGGCATCAGCACCGTGCTGGAAGATATATCGTTCGCCCTCGAGGGGCTCGGCGCCTATCGCCGGCAGATCGAGGCGATCCGGACCGTCGTTCCTGAATATGACGACGGCTGGAAATGCAAGCTGGTGCTACCGTCCGTTCTCGCCAGCAACGGACTGAATATCACCCGTCTCACGGTTCAGAGCCGCGACGGCACCCGCACCGTGCGTCTTTCCTCGGACGCCTATCTGCAGATCGTTGCCGCGACCAATTATAAGCAGCGCGTCCGCAAAATGACGGAGTACTACCACGCCGACCGCCTCAGATACGCGGTCGTGGGCACACCGAATCGTCTCGAGCACGACCAGGGCTTTTTCGTCAAGCAAGGCGATGGGATCGCGGACGTGATGCCGATCGCGCACCTCTACAAGACGCAGGTCTACCAGCTGGCGGAATACCTCGAGGTCGAGGAGGAGATCCGGCACAGGCCGCCGACCACGGATACGTTCTCGATGCCGCAGAGCCAGGAGGAGTTCTACTTCGCGCTGCCTTATCACCTGATGGATCTGTGCCTCTACGCCGTGAACCACGGGATTCCCCCAGACGAGGTCGCAGGGATTGTCGGACTCACGGCAGCGCAGGTTGAGATGGTCTTCAGGGATATCGACGCCAAGCGTCGTGCCACGCGCTACCTCCACGCACGACCCATGCTCGTCGCTCAAGTGTTCGAGGACTGACCGGCATGTGCGGTGTCGCAGGAATCGTGTCGTTAAGCTCCGCCGCAGCGCCACCTTCACGCGAGGCGTTGATGCGCATGGTCGGCGCGCTAGCCCATCGCGGTCCCGACGAGCGGGGCCTGTACCGGGACGAACGCGCGGGACTGGCACATGCCCGCTTGTCCATCATCGACATTTCGAGCGGCCAGCAGCCTCTCGCGGATACGAGTGGC